>NZ_QSQJ01000004.1:0-164365 GCF_003436715.1 Prevotella sp. TF12-30
AGTATATTATATATATATAATTATATATATATAATATAAAATAATTACTTATAATTTATAACCATAGAAAGGGTAACTATCCCGAAAAAAAACTGAATACTGAATACTGAACACCCTCTTAGATACCTCGCACCCTAGGTATTATGGCAGCATCAGGGGAAGATAGAAAAAGCCTTGGTTGCCAAAATAGCAACCAAGGCCAATTATGTTAGAATCTAAAATCTTCTTTGATTAGATCTGCTCGCTCCAGTCCTCCTGGCTCTTACGAACGTAAGTCTGGTAACGGAGCTTAGCCATCTTCTCTGCCTGAGAGAAGAGCTCATCAGCCTCCTTAGGATATGCCTTCTGTACAGAGAGGTAACGAACCTCACCGAGCAAGAAGTCGCGGAAGTTCTCCCAGTTTGGAGCCTTAGAGTCGAGTGTGAATGGTTTCTTACCCTCATCAGCCAACAGTGGGTTGTAACGCCACAAGTGCCAGTAACCGCACTCAACAGCCAACTCTTCCTCGTGCTGTGAACGACCCATACCGCCCTTACGCTTCAAACCGTGGTTGATACATGGTGCGTAAGCGATGATGAGTGATGGACCTGGATAAGCCTCAGCCTCACGGATAGCCTTCAATGTCTGAGCATTGTCAGCACCCATAGCTACCTGAGCTACGTAGATGTAACCGTATGTAGTCTGCATCAAACCGAGATCCTTCTTGCGGATACGCTTACCCTGAGCAGCGAACTGTGCAATAGCACCGAGTGGAGTAGACTTAGAAGACTGACCACCAGTGTTAGAGTAAACCTCAGTATCGAGTACCAAGATGTTAACATCCTCACCAGAAGCCAATACGTGGTCGAGACCACCGTAACCGATATCATAAGAAGCACCATCACCACCGATGATCCACTGTGAACGCTTAACGAGGTAGTGATCCAAAGTCTTGAGCTCCTTGCAGATAGGGCAACCCTTCTCAGCGCAGGCAGCGATGAGAGGCTTCAACTCTGCAGCAGCCTCCTTAGAACCCTCTGAATCGTTCATGTTAGCCATCCACTTGTCAGCAGCAGCTACGAACTCAGCAGAAACCTTCTCGCTAGCCTTAGCCTCCTCGAGCAAGTGAGCGATGCGCTCCTTCATCTTCTTGTTACCCATTACCATACCGAGACCGAACTCGCAGAAGTCCTCGAACAATGAGTTGTCGAATGCAGGACCCTGACCCTTAGCGTTCTTTGTATATGGAGTAGATGGGATAGAAGCTGAGTAGATAGAAGAACAACCAGTAGCGTTAGCAATCATCTGACGATCACCGAAGAGCTGAGAAATCAACTTAACGTATGGAGTCTCACCACAACCAGAGCAAGCACCAGAGAACTCGAACAATGGCTGAGCGAACTGAGAGTTCTTAGGGCTCTGCTTGATATCTACGAGATCCTGCTTAGAAGCAACGTTGTGTACGAGGTACTCCCAGTTAGCTGCTTCCTTGACCATATCCTCTGCATCAACGTTGAATGGAACCATTGTCAACGCCTTCTCACCCTTCTTACCTGGGCAGACGTCAGCACAGTTACCACAACCCAGACAGTCGAGTACTGAAGTCTCGATGCGGAAGTGCATGCCAGCCAAAGCCTTAGGTGCCTTAACGTCCTGAGTCTCGAGACCCTCGATGCCTGCGAGCTCCTCATCTGTCAATACGAATGGACGGATAGCTGCGTGAGGACAAACGAATGAACACTTGTTACACTGGATACAGTTCTCTACGTTCCATACTGGTACGAATGCCTCAACACCACGCTTCTCGAATGCTGCAGTACCGTTCTGCCATGTACCGTCAACTGTGTCGTGCTTAACGAAGTCAGAAACCTTCAAGAGGTCACCTGCCTGACCGTTGATAGGACGAACGAGCTCCTTAACGAATGCTGGAGCGTTATCCTCCTTAGCCTCATCGTCAGCGAGGTTAGCCCAAGCTGGATCTACTGTCAACTGCTTGTACTCACCACCACGGTCAACAGCGCCGAAGTTCTTGTCAACAACGTCCTGACCCTTCTTAGAGTAAGACTTAACGATGAATGCCTTCATCTGCTCTACAGCGAGATCCAAAGGAATAACCTCTGTGATACGGAAGAATGCAGACTGGAGGATGGTGTTGGTACGGTTGCCGAGACCAATCTCCTGAGCAATCTTAGTTGCGTTGATATAGTAAACAGTGATGTTGTTCTGAGCGAAGTAACGCTTTACCTTGTTAGGGATGAAGTTAACCAACTCCTCACCGTCGAAGATAGTGTTCAACAGGAAGAAACCGTTCTTACGCAAACCACGAGTTACATCGTACATGTGGAGGTAAGCCTGTACGTGGCAAGCTACGAAGTTAGGAGTATTTACCTGGTATGCACTGTGGATAGGGCTGTCGCCGAAACGCAAGTGAGAGCAGGTGAAACCACCAGACTTCTTAGAGTCGTAAGAGAAGTATGCCTGGCAATACTTGTTGGTATTGTTACCGATAATCTGAACTGAGTTCTTGTTAGCACCAACAGTACCGTCAGCACCCAAACCGTAGAACTTAGCCTCGAACAAGTCGTCACCACCCATTGGGATTTCCTCCTCTTCTGGGAGAGAAGTGAATGTAACGTCATCAACGATACCTACAGTGAAGTGGTTCTTAGGCTGTGGCAACTCGAGGTTCTTGAATACAGCAACAATCTTAGCTGGAGTTGTATCAGAAGAACCGAGACCGTAGCGACCGCCAACGATCAATGGCTTGCGCTCGTCATCGTAGAGAGCTGACTTAACGTCGAGGTACAATGGTTCACCCTCTGCACCTGGCTCCTTAGTACGGTCGAGAACAGCGATACGCTTAACAGTAGCTGGGATTACCTTCTTCAGGAAGTCAACAGAGAATGGACGATACAGGTGAACTGCAACCATACCAACCTTCTTGCCCTGCTTGTTCAAGTAGTCGATAGCCTCACGAGCTGGCTCTGTAGCAGAACCCATCAAGATGATGATGTTCTCAGCATCCTCAGCACCATAGTAGTTGAAGAGGTGGTACTCACGGCCAGTGATCTTAGTCATCTCCTGGCAGTACTTCTCTACTACCTCAGGGATTGCATCGTAGTAAGGGTTGCAAGCCTCACGGTGTGTGAAGAATGTCTCTGGGTTCTCAGCGGTACCGCGAGTAACAGGACGCTCAGGAGTCAAAGCACGGTTACGGAAGTCCTCGATGAACTCTTCCTTAACCAATGGACGGATGTCTTCCATATCCATCTCCTCGATCTTGTGGTACTCGTGAGAAGTACGGAAACCATCGAAGAAGTTAATGAAAGGAACCTTTGTCTCCAATGTAGCCAAGTGAGGAACTGCAGAGAGGTCCATCACCTCCTGAACAGAACCAGAGCAGAACATAGCGAAGCCTGTCTGACGGCAAGCCATTACGTCCTGGTGGTCACCGAAGATACAAAGTGAGTGAGAAGCCAATGTACGAGCTGATACGTTGAATACGCAAGGAAGCAACTCACCAGCAATCTTGTACATATTAGGAATCATCAACAACAAACCCTGAGAAGCAGTGTAAGTTGAAGTCAAGGCACCAGCCTGGAGAGAACCGTGAACTGCACCGGCAGCACCAGCCTCAGACTCCATTTCCTGGATAGAAACTCGCTGACCGAAAAGGTTCTTACGACCTTTGGCAGCCCATTCATCTACATGCTCCGCCATTGGAGATGATGGAGTAATAGGGTAGATAGCAGCAACCTCTGTAAACATGTAGCTTACGTGTGCGGCAGCTGTGTTACCATCACAAGTGATAAATTTTTTCTCTTTAGCCATTTTACTTTTAGATAAAATATTAAAAATGTTTTGTATTTAATTCTTCTTTTCGAAATTTCGTTAATACAGGAATCCCAAGAGCCACAACGGAATCTTGTTGTCCTTGCCCACCTCCGTATTGTAACGGGCATAGATGGTATCTGGATTACTACGCATCTTGTTGGGAGTTTGTGCATCACAGATTCTGAATTTCCTGTTGCCATCCACTGTATAATAGTGGTCTTTGCCGCCCTGGTGAACTTTGTGGTCTTTCCAAAGTGAATTGACGAAGAATGTTTCCATCACTTCCTGCTTGTCAATCTGTATAGGATAGATAGCGTACATCAAGTTAGTATTATGCATCATCACCTTAGATGGTTTCTTCGGAAAATCCTGACCCTCCGGATAGATCATGTTGATGAGTCTGGAATCAGCCAGATACTTAATGTAGTTCATCACGGTTGCCCTACTTGTATTGATGCTTTCGGCCAGCTGGCTCACGTTGGGAGCCTTGGCGCCTTCGACAGCCAACTCGTAGAACAGGCGTTTTATTTTTGGCAGATACTTCAGTTCTATCTGCTTGATGAGGAGGATGTCAACCTCGGTCATCATGTTCATTGTCTTTAGTAGATTCTCTGTGAAGTTACGCTGTTCCAAGAAGAATGGGTAGAAGCCATGATGCAGATAATCATTGAAGTATTTCATCGGACTCACCTTGGGAAGGATCTGCTTGATGATGTGTTCATGATTGCGGAGAATATCTTCGAGCTCGTATGGCTGGAAATCGTTGCCCGTCTTCAGATTGATATATTCTCTGAATGAGAAGCCGCGGAGATTGTAACTCTTCACGATGCCATTGAGTTCTGGATTCTCTTCCTTCAAGCGCATGACGCTGGAACCTGTAAACACAATCTTCAATTCAGGATACAAGTCGTAACATTTGCGGAGCTCCTTGCTCCAGTCCTGCTGCTTGAAAACCTGGTCTATCAGAAGTGTGCGTCCACCTTGATTCACAAAGTCACCTGCAAAATCGGCAATACCTCTGCTCTGGAAATAGAAGTTGTTCATGTTCACATACAAGCACTTGCGATCGTATGGTCCAAAGTGTTCCTTGGCATACTGGAGGAGAAAGGTAGATTTGCCTACGCCTCTAGTGCCTTTGATGCCAATCATACGATCGTTCCAGTCAATCTCATCCATCAAGGTTCGTCTGACTGGAGCATCTGTATGCTCAACTAGGTATGTATGTGTTCTGAAGAATGCTTCTTCCATGCGTTTAATATTGATTCATATTTGTTTTTTACGATGCAAAGGTAATAATATATTTTAAATTTGCAAACTCTAGATAGCAAAAACTAACATTTTTTTCATTATTTAGCACTTTTCTAAGTAAAACTTACCCTATTTTGCCGTTTTTATCTCAATAATTTGTATCTTTGCAGTATGAAACTACATATCTTCAATCCAGAACACGATTTGGCATTGGCCGCTCATTTGCGACAGTTTACCGCTCCACATGCAGGAAGACAGTTGCGAAGCGACCTTGCATTTATTCCTGCCTTGTGGGCAGATCAGGGTGACTTGGTGCTTGTTGACGACATAGACAATGCACGCGATAAGGTGCGCCATTTTGGAGAACACCTGTTGGAAAAAGTTGAGTTTATAACCAAACTGCAGCTTGAGCATCTGCTTAAGACGGAGTTTATAGACTGCGTGCATCCCTGGGGATGGGACTTGAGTCTGAAAGGCGAGCTGGAACGTATCGGTTTGCCAGAGATTATGCTGCCTACTGATGAGGTATTAGATAAGGTACGCGCGATAAGCAGCCGCCAATGGGCTGCTGGACATCTGCAGCAGAATGTAGTGTATGCAGATAACTTTGCTCTGGTTAAGGAATGCGTGATGAAGTGGGGCAAGGCTGTAGTCAAGGCTCCTTGGAGCAGCAGTGGAAGAGGCGTGAAATATGTTTCTGTCGATGAGTTCCGGACAAATGGTGAATATCCGGCTTTCCAACGCTGGGTAAGCAACATCATCTTCCGGCAGGGTGGTGTGACCGTAGAGCCATATTATAATAAGGTGAAAGATTTTGGTATGGAATTCGAGATGCGTGACGGCAAGGTACACTATCTGGGACTCTCGCTCTTCGATACCGTCAAGAATGCCTATACCGGCAACTTGCTCTGCTCTGAAGAAGAGAAGATTGAAATGATGAAGAAATACATCAGTGAAGATGCACTTTTCTCTGCTAGACAGAGAATTATAGATATAGTTGAGCCTGCGTTAAAGGAAAACTATAATGGTCCGTTTGGAGTAGATATGATGATTGCTGCAAAGGATGGCCAGTTAGAGCTTGTATCTTGTATCGAATTGAATCTTCGCAGAACGATGGGGCATGTGGCTCTTGAGTTAGCCAAGATAGCCAAACCTCAGAGTCTGATGCGTGTTGACTTTGATGGTAACAGATATCATTTGCGTGTGTTGCCAGGTAATGAGGCAGTTAACGAGTCTTAAATTTTAGCCTTCCGATGCAAGGAATTGCAGCAACCTGCATTTCATAGACAGATTATCAACAAAATTAAAAGATTATGAAAAAGAGAAATGACAGTAAGATAACTATGGCAGCCTTGATGATGATGGCTGCAATGGCTATGACTTCTTGTGCTAGCAGCAAGAAAATAAACGGTGATTCCAATGTAAGCAAGGACAGCGAAATGGGTAAGAATGAAGAGGATTTGGATAATAGCTATCTTGTTCTTTCTGACACCCAGCAGGATATTGTGAAGAAGAACAATGCATTTGCGCTTCGTCTCTTCAATAAGGTTACAGATATGGAGTCTAAGGTGATTTCACCTATGAGCGTATCTTATCTGATGGGAATGCTGGCAAATGGTGCGGATGGAATTACTCAACAGGAGATATTGAAAGCTATCGGTTGCGAGGGAGTTTCTGTCAGCGATCTGAATGAGCTTTATAAGGCTATGCTTCTTACTGCTAACAAGCAGGATAAGCAGACAACCGTGAATATAGCTAATTACATCGCAGTAAACAAGAACTTCAAACTGAACAAGGATTTCTCCCAACAGGTAAGTGATGGCTATCAGGCTGGTATTGAAAGTCTGGATTTCACCTCTTCCAAGTCAACAGACCGCATCAATGGCTGGTGCAAGGAAAAGACCAACGGCATGATTCCACGTATTATTGATCAGGTTTCAGCCGATGCGGTATCGTATTTGATGAATGCCATCTATTTCAAGGGAACATGGCAGAACAAGTTCAATGCCAAGGACACTAAGCTGGAGAACTTCCGTGGCTATACACGTGATATCCAGAAAGTGGAAATGATGCATCAGATAAAGAAGCTCTTCTATGCTGAGAACAAGGATTTCAAGGCTGTAGATCTTCCTTATGGCAATGGTAGCTATCGCATGCTGGTACTTCTGCCAAATGAGGGCAAGAATATTCAGGAAATGATGAAAGGATTGGATGAAGAGAAGCTGAATCAGATTTCGCAGAATATGGAAAACTGTATGGTGAATCTCAAGTTGCCTAAATTTACCATCGAGCAGGAACTGCCTCTGAATGCGATCATCAGTGATTTGGGTGCTCCTTCTATGTTTGTGGCCGGCAAAGCGAACTTCAGTCATTTTGCTGACGGCAATTTCTTTGTAAGCAAGATGCTCCAGAAGGCAAAGATAGAGGTGAATGAGCAGGGAACAAAGGCTGCTGCTGTAACAGCTGCCGTGATGCTGACAGCCATGGCACCTGAGGAGACAAGAAATGTGGAGTTCATCGCCGACCGTCCATTCGTGTATATGATTCAGGACAGTCAGAGTGGCGGTATCCTCTTTATGGGTCAATATTGCGGAACACACTAATTCTCAAGAATAACAGAATAAAAAAATCCCTTAGGCTTGTGGAAGTCTAAGGGATTTCTTTTTATCCGAATTTCTCAACGAACTCATCTTCCGTGATGATAGGGATGTTGAGTTCGTGTGCCTTCTTGTTCTTTGAACTCTGCGAGGCAGCATCGTTATTAATCAGATAGTTGGTACTCTTGCTTACGCTTCCCGTCACCTTGCCACCTTGACTCTCGATGTAGGCCTTCAACTCGTTGCGGTTTTTATAATGATGAACATCACCCGTTACAACGAAGGTCAAGCCGTCGCAGGCGCTTCCTTTCTCCACCGGTTCCTGCTCTACGATTTCCAGTTCCTTCATCAGATTCTGTACATGAGCGAAGTTGGTATCGTCCTTGAACCAGCCAATGAACTTGGCGCTCTTTTCCGGTCCAATGCCGTCGATGCTGGCAAACTCATCATCAAACATGCAGAGCCGTGCGGTTTCTATCAGTTCCTTGACAGGATAGCGTTCAATGAGCTTTTTGGCGACATCACCTCCACACAGCGGGATGTTCAGTGCATAGAGCAGATGACGCCCATCTGTATTTCGGCTTTTGCGGATGCTTTCCAGCATATTGCCTACACTCTTCTTACCGAATCCTTCCCAGGAAGAGATGACATAGGCATGATCGGAAAGATGATAAAAGTCTGCATACTCACTGATCAGGCCTTCGTTTACCAGCTTCCAGATGGTCTGTTCTGAAATACCTTCTATGTTCAAACCTTCCTTGCTTACGAATCTCGTGAACTTCTTCAACTGCTTCGCCGCGCATTGAGGATTGGTACAATGCAGTGTTTTCGTACCGCTTTCGCTTTCTCTAACGATAGCTTCAGCATGACAGACAGGACACACTTCAGGAATTTCAAAAACACCAAGTGATTCTGTCACATTGATCACCTTTGGGATAATCTTGTTGGCCTTGATTACCTGCAATCGGGTTCCCTTGCCTCCGATACCCAAACGCTCGCATTCACTTACATTGCAGAGAGAGGCACGCTGAACAGTTGTGCCTTCCAGTTCTACAGGCTTGAAGACAGCCACTGGAGTGATGGTATTGGCTGCACACGACCATTCGATGTGGTCGAGTTCGGTATCGGCGTGCTCATCTTGCCATTTGAAGGCGTAACCGGCTCTTGTTGCATGATGACCTGTTACGGAACCAGTAGCAGCATAGGAGGTGTCATCGTAGCAGATGACGAGACCATCTACAGGGAAAGGATTCTTTTTGTTGGTCACCTTAGCTGTAAAAGCATCAATTTCCATTTGGATGTTGTCGGAAGATGGCTGCTCTATGATCTGGCGCTCTACCGGATGAAAACCAAGTTCTTCCAGCCACTGCATTCTTTTACCCCATAATGTGATTTCCTGTTCGCAATAAACCAGGGTGAAAGGAATCCATTGGATATGGCGTTGCTTTACTTCTTCTACATCTTTCAAGGAAAGAGATCCGGATGCAAGATTGCGGGGATTGGCGTAATCACCTTCGCTTTCGATGATAAACTGCTCGAAGTCGGCATAGGAGATGACAGCCTCGCCACGAATCACGATATGTCCCTTTTCGCTGATGGACTGCGGAATACCACTGATAGCTGGTGCCAGATGCGTAATGTTGGTACCAATATGACCATTACCACGAGTTACCACCTTGGTTAGTTTGCCATTGTCGTATGTCACAACCAAGGTGAGACCATCCAGCTTCCAGGAAATCCAGATAGGGCGGTTTTCTGCCCACTTGACGAGGTCGCTGACCTTCTTGGTCTTTGCCAGAGAGAGAGCTGCGAACTCGTGTTCTTCCTTCTGACCGACGATCGTATCTTCAGAAACTTTGTTGGTAGGGGAATCGGGGAGAATTTCGCCGGTTTCCTCTTCCAGCTTCTTGAGTTGGTCAAACAGCGCATCCCATTCGTAATCGGTAAGGATTTCACCTTTGCCGTTATAATAAACATCAGAAGCTTGGTTCAGTTGATTGACCAAGCTTCTCATTCTATTTAATTTATCCTCCATAATGTCTATAAATCGTTATTGTATTTGTGGCTGTATCGTTTGCTTTTCGAAAGCAAAGCGCATACCTCTGTTCCCATAGTTGATTCTTCCGCAGATGCAGAAGCCCATGGAAGAGAGCAAGTTGATCATCGGAAGATTATCGAAATTGGTATCTACCTTGATGCTAGGAACCTTTTCTACCTCGCAGAGACTATTCACCTTATTAATAAATATACGTGCGAAACCCTCACGCTGATATTTAGGCAACGTAGCAAAGCGATGTATTACATAATAATCGCCTGTGGTAAGCCAGTCGCCATCGATAAAATCGTACTGTGGTTCACCATTGAGTGCTACTGCACCATAGACAGCCACCTCGCCATCTACGGTAAGTACGTATGCGTTACCATTGTTGATGTCGTCTTTTATATCGTGCTCAGCAGGATAGTCATTAGTCCACTGATGACGTCCTGATGCAATCATAGAGCGACGAGCCTGGTCAATGATGTTCCAACACGCCTCAAAGTCCTTAATATATGCAGGTCGAAAATCGGTCTTCATTTCTTTGTAAATTCACTTAATTATTTATTAATCGGGTGCAAATTTAACAAAAAAAAACGAATTAAAAGTACAAACGAAGAAAAAACTGCATTTTTACCCGCATTTTTCCTTTAATTTCTGTTTTTTTCGCCTTTTCGGTAGTTAAAATGCGCTATTATCTCTTAAGTTTTACAAGTAAAATATAACGCCCTGTGAGGACAAAAACATAAATATCTTCATGCTTTTGCCTGACAGGGCGACTTCCCTTAGAGTGCTAAAGTCTTATCAAGTTCGGCGATAATAGCATCCTTCTGGTCCTTGATGTGCTGACCGATGAATACAATCTTGATCATACGGTCACCAAGTTCCTCATCCCATTCCTTTTCAAGCTGCGGATTGTTCTTGCGCAGTTCTGCGAGCTGGTCGGCTGGCATTGTTGCGAGCCACTGACCTGCCTGCTTGACTGTCTTCTGCTGACCAGCCTGCTCGAAAACATAGCACATGTCTGGTTCATCAGCAAAATAGCAGATACCCTTGGCACGAACGATGTCACGAGGCCATTTTCTTGCAACAAACTCATCGAAGAGAGCCAGGTCGAATGCCTTGCGGCGATAATATACGAAGGTTCCGATACCATATTCCTCAACTTCGCCACCTTCGTGGTCATGGTCATGATCGTGGTGATGATGGTGATGATGACCATGTTCATGATCCTCGTGATCGTGATGCTCATGTTCGTCCTCTTCTTCATCATGATGGTGATGCTCGTGCTCGCCATCGTCTTCATCATGGTGGTGATGATGCTCATGCTCTTCTTCTTCATGGTCCTCTTCTCCGCTTCGTTCAGATTCGATCTCCTGAATCCAGCCTGCTGATGATGCAACAGTCTGCCAGTCAAACTTGTGAGTATTGACAATCAGATCGAGATCTACATCACCATAGTTACATTCGAAAATCTCTGCCTTAGGCTGGATAGCGCGGATAATCTGCTTCAGGTGCTCCAACTCCTTAGGCTCTACGTCTGCGGCCTTATTGAGAAGGATGATGTTACAGAATTCCATCTGCTGGATGACGAGAGAAGCGAGATCCTCCTCATCGAGGTTTGGCTTCATCAAATCAGAACCATTGGCAAACTCGTCCTTCATACGAAGTGCATCAACTACAGTAACGATGCTGTCTAGGCGCAAGATACCATTCTTGATATACTGAGGACCCAGGGATGGGATAGAGCAGATGGTCTGTGCTATAGGTGCAGGCTCGCAGATACCGCTTGCCTCTATTACAATATAGTCGAAACGCTTCATATCTACGATTTCCTTGAGCTGTTCTACAAGGTCCATCTTCAAGGTACAGCAAATACATCCATTCTGGAGTGAAACCAGGGAATCATCCTTCTGACCTACCACACCACCTTTCTCTATGAGAGCTGCATCAATATTCACCTCACCGATATCGTTGACGATAACGGCAAATTTGATACCCTTCTTGTTAGCCAAAATCTTGTTGAGCAGGGTAGTCTTGCCACTACCCAGATAGCCTGTCAAAAGCAGGACTGGAACTTCTTTATTGTTCATAAATGCCTCTTTTTATAGTGTTATACTTTAATTACAAAAACGGGAGCAGCAAATAATATGCCACTCCCGCCTTATGAAAAGTTAATTATAACTTACGATAGTTATCAAGACCCTTATGCAAGAAGTCAAGATAAGCACTGACATCCTCCTTGAAGCTGAATGCAGCGTTCAGAGGATTTCCCTCATTATCCACAGGAATGTAGAATGGCTGGGCATTAGCACCAAACTTGCTTGCCTGCAAGTAGCTCCACTTGTCACCGATGGTTCTCAATGTACGCTTTTCGCCATTGAAAGTCACCTCCATAGGCTGTGACAATGGAGTCTTGTCATCTACATAGAGAGAGATGAGTACGTAGTCCTTTGTCAAAATGTCAGTAACACTAGGGTCTGTCCATACAGAAGCCTCCATCTTACGGCAGTTGACACAACCATAGCCGGTAAAGTCAATCAGTACAGGCTTGCCTGCTGCCTTCGCTGCAGCCATACCTTCCTCGTAGTCCTTATAAGCCGGTTCTACCACCTTGGTATTCAAGTTGAAATCCTGGGTATTTACTGGTGGAGCAAAAGCACTTACAGCCTTGCAAGGAGCACCCCAAAGACCAGGAATCATATAAACAGAGAAAGCCAAAGAACAAAGACCAAGCATAATGCAAGCTACTGGCATTGGCTTGTTGAGGTCACCGCCGATGGCATCTACCTGGAACTTCAACTTGCCAATCAGGTAGAGACCGAGCAGACCGAAGATGACAATCCAGAGTGAGAGGAATACCTCGCGATCCATAATGTGCCAGCCATAAGCCAAATCTGCTACAGACAAGAACTTCAAAGAGAAAGCAAGCTCAATGAAACCAAGCACAATCTTGATGGTCTCCATCCAAGAACCAGACTTAGGAGCTGACTTCAGCCAAGATGGGAAGAGTGCAAAAAGGGTGAATGGCAAGGCGAGAGCAAGGGCAAAACCAAACATACCAATGGTTGGCGCCAACCAGTCACCCGATGTAACAGTCTGTACCAGAAGTAAGCCGATGATAGGAGCGGTACAAGAGAAACTTACGAGCACGAGTGTGAACGCCATCAGGAAGATGCTGATGAGTCCGGTTGTGCTGGAAGCTTTATTATCTACAGCATTACCCCAACTGTCTGGCAACTTGATTTCGAACCATCCGAAGAATGAGAATGCGAAGACTGCCAGAAGCAAGAAGAGGATGATGTTGAATACCGCACTTGTACTAAGCGCATTGAGGGTACTAGGACCTGCAATGGCAGTAACGGTGAGACCGAGTGCCAAGTATATGATGACAATACTCAAACCATAAGTGATCGCATCGCGGATACCCTTCTTCTTGTCATTCTTGGCACGCTTCAGGAAGAAGCTTACTGTCATCGGAATGATAGGCCAGATACATGGCATTACAAGAGCGAGCAAACCGCCCACAAAACCGATAATGAAGATATAGAAGAGTGAATGGTTGGCAATATCATTGTTGCCACCAAACGCCTGAAGCTCCTTTACAACCGGTTTCCACCAAGCCTTAGCATCATCACCATCTACAGAGAATGAAGTATCAATATCAGCGGTGCTATCTACTTTCTCTGCTACGGCAAGTTGAGCCAAAGAGTCTGCTTTCGCCTTAGCGATAGCTGCTGGATCTTCAGCCTTTCCGTTAGCATTCGCATCTTCAGAGCTGACAGCATCCTTGCCATCTACAGCTGGAGATTTACCACTATGCTTGAAGCTTGCCTCGCTAGGAGGAAGACAATTCTGGTCGCTGCAAGCGCCATACTCTAAATAAGCATCGATAAGATAGGTAGGCTTGGTGAACTTCACTTTCTGTACGAAAGTAGCGCTACCCTCGAAGAAGCGTAACTTCATCTCAAAGAGAGGGTCGAACTTTGAAATTTCATGGCCACGAGCCTGCAACTTGCCTACGAGTTCTACACCGTCAAGCTTGTTTACGTTAAAAGTGGCTGAAATAGGTCCGTCTGCGCCCAAACCTGTAGAATAGACATGCCATCCCGGTTGGATCTTTCCATTAAACACGATTTCCGCTACAGCGGTTCCATTGGTCTTGAGCGAGGTAGAGAACTTCACAGGGTTCATCATCTGCGCATGAGCCAACATTACTACTAAGAGTAACTGTAAAACTGCAATAAACTTTTTCATTTTTATTTATGTACTAATTTTGATTGCAAAGATACTAAATTTTGTTTTAAATACGGCTATGAACCAAGTACGGTTACTAGTCTTTTAGTTTTTTTTAGAAAAAATGCTATAAAATCATCACGTCATCTTGGTAATATTGCAAAAAAACTGTAATTTTGTAGCCAAATTGCGAATGAGAAAAAGAAGATTATACATATTCAGCCTCTGGATAGCTACATTGAGCATATTGCTATCCACGGTGATGACCCATCATCACCACATGGGGCGTATCTGTATGATTCAGGAGCAATGTGAGCAGGATGGCAACATCAATGATGAACATACCGACCATCATGATCAGGAAAATGATAGCGACCGTGAGAACTGTAGCGTTCGTCAAATGCATCAGTTTGTCGTCAATTCCAAGATGGTGAAGGGTATCCGCAAGTTGCAGGTTGATGAGAACCATCAGCTTGTGGTCCTGTCCTGTTCTTCCCTTTTAACCCTCCCTCGTCTCTCACTCATTTCAGTGAGATGGCAGCATGTGGCAGCTTCTCCTCTTGCAGAGGAACTGGCGGCAGGCTATAGCAGACGGGGACCTCCTTCTATTTTATGATTTTACAAGTTTTCCACTTGGTTGCAAAAATCGATTTGAAGATTCGAATGCAACTGAGTTGCAAGATTTTTCGTGTACTTTTGCCAACGGATTTTTGATAAGATTCGTTGTGTCAAATTGTAGTGTAGAATTATAAAATAGAAAAAACATGAAAAGAATAATTTTGATCGTCGCCGTTACGGCGATTGCCTGGGCTGGATTCGCTTTCTTTGGGAAGCAGACCGGTTCAGAGGCTCATGCACATGAGGAACATGAGCATGAACATGAAGAAGAAGTGGATTTTGATCATATTCCGTTGACTGCCAAGCAGGTAAGCACCGTAGATTTGAAGATGGGTGAGGCTGTGGAGCGCGAGATGGATGCCACCATAAAAGCGAAAGGATCGCTCGTACTGCGTGCACAGGCGATGGGGGATGTTGCCTCTTTGATGGGCGGTATCGTGAAATCTATTTTTGTAAAAGAAGGGCAGCTTGTTCATAAAGGACAGGTTGTTGCTACCGTTGAAAATACAGATGTGGTAAGTCTTCAGCGTGAGTACTACTCTGCAGCCAAGGAGTGTGAACTTGCCAAGGCTGATTTGGAGCGCCAACTTCTGCTCAGTAAGCAGGGAGCAGGTGTGAAGCGTACCTTACAGCAGACCAAGAAAGATTACCAAGTGGCTCATGCCAATCTTTTGGGTATTGGCAGGCAACTCAGCCAGATGGGTATTTCTACTTCCGCTGTATCCAAAGGCAAGTTTACCACAGCGTTCCCTTTGCATGCGCCTATCTCCGGCATCGTGAGCGAGATGACTGCCAGTCTGGGAAGTTATGCTGATATGCAGACTCCTCTGATGAAGATCAGAAACACCCAGGCAGTGGAATGCGACCTCAATGTCTTCGAGAAGGATTTGGCGAAGGTCAAGGTGGGCAATCGGGTGACCATAAACTTGACTAACCAGCCTGGCGTAAAACTTTCAGGAACAGTTTATGGTATGAACCAATACTTTAACGATAATTCGAAAGCCGTTGCTGTTCACGTAAAGCTAGATGCTGCAAGCGTGAAGAGTTATCTGCATTCTTCTTCAGGCAATACTCATGGCGGAAAGCTTTTCGCAGGTATGTATGTAAGCGGAAAGATAGCTACAGGCAGCCAGCAGTGTCTCGCTTTGCCATCCCATGCAATTGTGAGCGCAGATGGAAAGCAGTATGTCTTCGCTCTCAATGGAGCTCCCAGCAAGGGTAACTACAGCTTCTCCCGTCATGAGGTGACCACAGGCGCTTCGGATGGTAAATATACAGAGGTGAAGCTTTGCAACCATCTGCTGAAGGGTAAGAATGGAGCTGCCGGCACGAAGATTGTAACTGCGAACGCTTATTATCTCGCTTCGCTTACAGGCGAACATGGTGAGCATGCGCATTAAGCTTTAATAGTTTTCAACGAATCATTTTTAGATTAAAGCTTATGTTTCAGAAACTTATTACTTATTCCATTCGCCACAAACTGGTGATTGGAGTACTCTCTATAGCCCTGGCGATATGGGGTGTCTGGTCGCTGGTGCACCTTCCTTTCGATTCCACCCCGGATATTACAGATAATCAGGTGCAGGTTATTACTCAGGCTCCTTCGCTGGGAGCTCAGGAGGTGGAGCAATATGTAACCACTCCTGTAGAGATGGCGCTTGCAAATATTCCCCGCATCCAGGAACGCCGTAGCATTTCAAGAAGCGGACTCTCGGTTATCACACTTGTCTTCGATGATGCCGCCGATATCTATTGGGCACGTTCGCAGGTGAGTCAGGTAGTGGAACAGTTGGAGAAAGAACTGCCAAAGAACACCGAAACCGAGATGGGACCTATTGCCACCGGATTGGGCGAAATCTACCACTATACCATTCGTGCCAAGGAGGGATACGAGCATAAATACTCGCTCACCCAGCTCCGAACCATGCAGGACTGGATTGTGCGCAAACAGCTTTCCGGAACCCCGGGCGTTGCCGAAGTAAGCGGTTGGGGCGGCTATGTCAAGCAATACGAGGTGGCTATCAATACCGACCAGCTGAACGCCAGCGGGGTCTCCGTGAGCGAGGTGTTTGATGCCTTGCAGCGCAACAATGCCAATACGGGTGGCAGCTACATCGAGCAGAATTCCAACCAGTATTATATCCGAGGCATCGGTGTGGTGAAGAATCTGGAGGATGTTGCCAACATCACGGTGAAGACGGTGGATGGAACACCAGTCAAGGTGGGCGATGTAGCAAAGGTTCAGTTGGGCCATGCCACCCGTTTCGGAGCCGTTACCCGCAATGGTGAAGGCGAGGTGGTGGCAGGTATCGCCATCATGCTCAAGGGCGAGAACTTCCAGGATGTAATCAAAAACGTGAAGGAGCGAATCAGTCAGATTCAGAAATCATTGCCCGAAGGTGTGGTCATCGAACCGTTTATCGACCGTACCAACCTGGTGGATAGAGTAGAGGGTACCATCGCCCGCAACCTCATCGAAGGTGGACTCATCGTTATCTTCGTGCTTGTCATCTTTCTGGGCAACTGGCGTGCAGGACTGGTGGTGGCGAGTGTCATTCCGCTCAGTATGCTCTTTGCCTTTGGCATGATGAAGACCTTCGGCATCGACGGAAACTTGATGTCGCTGGGAGCCATCGACTTTGGTATGATAGTGGATTCTGCGGTCATCATTGTTGAAGCTGTGGTGACACATATCAATACCGGTCATTTCTCGCAGCCGGAAGTTCGTGCTGCTTATCTTGCTCAATGTCAGAATGGCGGAGCAGCAACCCCATTTGCCCTGACTCAGAAACAGATGGACGAGGAAGTTCATTTCTCTGCTTCCCGAATCCGACAGAGTGCTGCGTTCGGTGAAATCATCATTATGATTGTATATATTCCGCTGATGACACTGGTAGGAATCGAAGGAAAAATGTTCCGTCCGATGGCACTTACGGTATTCTTTGCCATTCTGGGAGCCTTCATTCTCTCGCTTACCTATGTGCCGATGGCAAGTTCGCTGATGTTAAGTCGAAAGGTTCATACCCGAAAAACATTCTCCGACCGCGTGATAGAAAAGTTGCAGGCATGGTACCGTCCGGTTCTCGACTGGGTCTTGGCACGTAACAAGGATGTCATCACAGGAGCTGTGGCTCTTTTCTGCGTCAGTATCGTGGGCTTCAAATATCTGGGAGGCGAATTCATCCCAAGTCTGGAAGAAGGAGACTTTGCCGTGGAGATGAGTATGTCGCAGGGAACTTCATTGTCGCAGATGGTGGAGAGTTGTACCAAGGCTGAAAAGCTGCTCAAGAAGGAATATCCTGAGATTAAGCAGGTAGTTAGCCGAATAGGTAGTGCAGAGATTCCTACCGACCCGATGCCGGTAGAACGTGCCGACATCATGATTGCACTGAAACCGAAGGCTGAATGGACCTCTGCCAAGACTACTCCAGAACTGATGGAGAAGATGGAGGAAACCTTGAGTGCCATTCCTGGATTGGAAGCAGAGATTTCTCAACCTATCCAGATGCGCAACAATGAGCTGCTGACAGGTATCAAGCAGGATGTGGCTATCAAGATATTTGGCGAAGATCTGGACGTGCTCACTCAGCAGGCAGGAAAGGTGAAGAAGATGATAGAAGGTGTGCCGGGCGTGAGTGGTATCTTTGTGGAGGAAGTTGCCGGTTTGCCTCAGATCCAGGTAAAATACAACCATGAGAAGATGGCAGCCTACGGGGTTAGTGTGGATGATATCAGTGAGATATTGGAAACCACCTTTGCCGGAGCCGTGGCTGGTTCTCTCTACGAAGGAGACAAGAAGTTTGATATTGTGCTCCGCATGGATCCTTCGCAGCGCAACGTAGAGACGCTTGAGCAATTGAGCATACCTCTCAAGGATGGTACGAATATTCCGTTGTCCCAGGTGGCAGATATTGATTATTCACCAGCGCCGGCTCAGGTTTCTCATGAAGATGGTGCCCGCCGCATCTACGTTGGATTCAACGTGAAGGGCAGGGATGTGCAGAGTACCGTGGAGGACATCCAGGAGATTCTCGATGAGAAGCTGAAGTTGCCGGATGGCTACTATTATAATTATGGTGGTGAATTTGAAAACCTGCAGAGTGCAACCAACCGTCTGATGGTAGTAATACCGATAGCGCTTGTCATTATCTTGCTGTTGCTCTATGCTACGGTGAAGAATGTTCGTGAGTCGCTCTTCGTCTTCTCTGCCATTCCGCTGGCAGCCATCGGAGGCGTCTGGGCTTTGTGGCTCAGATGTATGCCTTTCAGCATCTCGGCAGGTGTCGGCTTCATAGCTCTCTTTGGTGTAGCGGTGCTCAATGGAATCGTACTTATCGGACAGATGAACCAGATGCAACGTGAAGAAAAGACTGCTGACAAACTGTCAGCATCCATTGGAGTTACAGAATTGATTCATCATCGCATCATCGAGAGCTGTATGGTTCGCTTGCGTCCGGTCTTGATGACGGCACTTGTTGCCTCTATGGGTTTCCTGCCAATGGCACTTTCCCAGGGTGATGGAGCAGAGGTACAGCGACCACTGGCTACGGTGGTGATAGGTGGTCTGATAACCAGTACGCTGCTCACCTTGCTGGTGTTGCCTGCTATCTACAAGACATTCACCAAGAAATAGGCAATTAAGAAGATAACATAAAACATTTAGGATGAACAATAGAAAAAAGAAAACTATATTCGGGCTGGCAGCTGTTTTGATGCTGCTGGCCCCTTCAGAGGCAAAGGCTCATCTTTTCGATGCTACTATTCCCGGCACGAAGATGACTTTGGAGCAGTGTTTCCAGTTGGCAGATAAGCAGAACCTGACGTTGCAGGCTGGACGAAAATCGATAGAACGTGCCAAGGTAATGGAAGGAACGGCATGGGATGTGGACAAGACAGAGATTGCTTTCGGACAGAATCCGGCTTCAAGCGGCGATACCGATAATGCTCTTGCATTTTCACAGGGCATCGAATTTCCAACGGTTTATACCGCCCGCCGTGGTCAGCTTAAGGCAGAAACTCAGGCAGAGAAAAGTCGTCTGGGTGTAACTGATCAGCAGATTAAGCTTGAGATTGCTTCTGCTTATTATGCGATGCTCTATCAGACTCATCGTCTGAGTATCCTTCAGCGTCAGGATTCTATCCTCGACCGTTATTGCGATGTAGCCGAGAAGCGTTACAAGGCAGGCGAAGCCAGACAGCTGGAGTTCCTTACAGCCGAGCGCTTGCGTAATGAAAACCATTTAGAGATGGTAAATGTGAAGAGTGAGGCTGAGAACAAGCAGTTGGAACTGATGGCTTTATTGAATACCGATCAGCCTGTTTTGCCAGCCGAATCTTATCTCATTGCACTGGAATCTCCTGTCAGCGGAACCTTCAACTATCAGCAGACTGCTGACGCGCAGTATCAGCAAGACCGTCTGAAGGCACTCGACAAGGAGGTGAAGTGCGCCAAGACTGGTTATGCGCCATCTCTTTCGCTTACGCTCCGTACCCAGGCACTCATTTCCAGTTGGGATCCTTATCACATCGACCGTCAGCGTTTTACCGAGGGTAACTTCTTCGGCTTTGAGATTGGAGTAGGCGTGCCTCTCTTCTACGGCGCTACCAAGGCAAAGGTGAAGGCTGCCAAGAAGGATCGTGAGGTTGCAGAACTGGAGATGCAGCAGGAGCGGAGAGAAAAGGAACGTGATTATCGCCTAGGCTACAACCGTTTCCAGAATGCAGCCAAACGCATGGCTTATTATAACGGCGAGAACATTTCAAAGGCAAAAGAAATCGTTCGCCTTAGTACTGCCGAGTATGAGAGTGGCGAAATCAGCTATGTGGAATATGCCAATGCCTTGCAGGAGGCGATAGATATGGGTATGAAGCAGGCTGATGTCATCAATGAATATAATGAGGCAGCCTTGGCTTTGCTGGGGCTTTCGAATCATCTGTAAGAAACAAAAAAAGGGGTGTGTCATAAGCCACATCCCATACGCCCTGAAAGGGCAGAAGCTCTTAGCCCAGGGCAGCGCCCTGGGTTTTAGAATAAATACAACAAAGTCGCCCTGAAAGGGCAAAAGCATTCAATTTCAGAGCTTTTTGTCCTTTCAGGGCGTATTGGGTAATTTCAACCGTACAGGTCGAATCTTTTCTATATGAATTTAGAACACTCTTCCGAAGATAATCTTGATGAAAGTCTTGCCTAAGATTCTGGCATCAAACCACCATGAACGATGCTCCAGGTAGTATAGGTCCATATCCAGGCGGCGCAACATCTTCTCCATCGTATCTGTGTATCCGTTATAGAGGGTTGCGTAGGAAGTAACACCAGGGCGAATCTGATACAGATTCTTATATCTAGGGTCACGTTCCATAATCTGGTCTATGTAGAACTTTCGTTCTGGTCTTGGACCAATAAACGACATATCGCCACAAATCACGTTCCAGAGTTGAGGAAGTTCATCCAGATGATGTTTTCTCAGAAACTTGCCTATGCGTGTAAGTCGCTTATCTTTTTTATGGGAACAGAGCTGAGGACCATTCTTTTCTGCATCCACCGTCATGCTTCTGAATTTATAGATGTTGAAGGGGCGCCCAAACCGTCCGATTCGTTCCTGCTTGAAAATAGCTGGTCCACCATCTTCACATCTTACCATTATATATATTAGAAGCATGAGAGGCGAAACGAGCAGTAAGCTGATTGCTGCTAACAGGAAGTCGCCAGCTCGCTTGACGTTTCGCTCCATAGCACTCATTCCATCTGCTATGACTTTTGTCTTAACAATACTATTTCTCATATAGAGTTATTCCATTTACTATATAAACGTAAAGTTGTGCGATATATTATATTTAGCTATCCTTTTCTTTTAACAAAGCAGTAACTATCCTGTTTTCGCTTCATTAGTTTCAGAATGTATGTTGGCAAAAACAAAAAAGCAAAGTAGAAGCAAGCCTTCAACCATCCATACCCCAGAATGCTACGATAAACAGCTATATTGTATTTAGCAAGTGATAACTTGCTGCTGGATATGGAATGCCTGTGGCGGCAATACACAGCCAGCGGCTGGTTGGGGTAGGAATAACACACCTTGCAATCTTTCAGGATTTGCAGGAAGAGAGCCCAATCCTGTCGCTTACGTAAAGTGGGCATATAGTATTTTCTGCCCAGCAGTTGGGTATCATAGATAGCAGTGAGGCAACCTATTTTATTATCCCGCTTCATCATAGAGAAGGTGATTTTAGGCGGTGCGATATTGATGCCTACAGATTTTTGTTCGTTCAAATTGAAGATGATGTATGAGGCACAGGATAGAGCACACTGTTTCTGGTTCATGAATGCGATTTGTTTTTCCAGTTTATCCGGTGTCCACCGGTCGTCACTATCACAGAAAGCGATGTATCTTCCCCTGGCACGTTCTATGCTCTTGTTCCGGGCGTATCCTGCTCCATGGTTGTGGTCAAGATAGAGCACATCCACCCGGCTATCCCTTTCCTCTATCTTGTGCAGAATATCCAGAGTTACCGGATCCGTGGAACCGTCATCTGTAATCAGCAGTTCCAGGTCAGGATAGGTTTGGTCTAGGATACTACTGATGCTGTCGGCAAGAAATTTGCCGGCATTATAAGTAGGCATGATAACTGATACTAACCTGTTCCTATCCATTTCTATATTGTTCTTTCTATTTTCTTGTTTATATCTATAATAACGTTTGGGATGTCTTATTATTGCAGTATGACACAAAAAAGTGCAAATTATTTGGTACTTTCAATTATTTCTTCTACTTTTGCATTGTATAACTAATTATTGCATAGGCATAAAAATAGAAAAAGATGAATAAAATAGAATCATACGTATATAAAAAGGTAAAGAACAATTATCTGTTAAAGAACTCCTTGCGCAATATTTATCAAGGTTTCTTCGACTTGTTACCTAATTATGACTCCAAGTTCAGCTCATCGCTACTGGTCCGTGAGGGGTATTATTTCGGATTTCACGATTTAGATCCTTTCAGTCGAGACTCCCAGAAAGTTCTTTGCAATCGTTTGCTCATTCCCTTGCGAATGCCGACTCCGCAGGACGCCTTGGAGATAGGCTATCTGGATGGCAAGGATTTTTCGGATTGGCATTGTCTTGCCAAGACCCATGCCTGGAATTATCACAAGGGGTGCAGACTCCAATGGACAAAGGACGAAAGAATTGTCTATAATGACAGCGAAAACGGACAACTCTGCGCTAAAGTAATAGATATGAAGGGTAATATGATTCAAAAATTGAACTATCCGATAGACACCGTCTCTTATGACGGAAAGCTTGCCACTAACTTCAGTTATGGCAGATTGGAGCAGAATATGCCAGGATATGGATACTGTGTCAGTGATGCCGATGCTGTCCTTTCAGAAGGCATAACAGAAAAAACAGGCTTGTACTTGATAGATATGGAAAGAAACACGCGAAAGATGCTGCTCAGCATACAGCAAATATCAGAATTTGAGCATGAGCCTTCGATGGATGACAAAATGCACTTTGTAACTCATACAGAGTTCTCTTACGACAATCGTTACGTGGCTTTTTTGCATCGTTGGTATAAGGGGGCATCTCGTCATACCCGCCTGATGGTCTATGACCTCCAAGAGAATCAACTGATGGCTTCTCCTACCACGGGCATGGTTTCTCATTATGCCTGGAACCATCTCAATGGCATTGTGGCATATTGCAGGGTAGAAGATGTGGATTCTCATGTATATTTCTCTTCTCCCGAAATGAAGGAGTGGAAAAGATGTGCCTATCCTGTTCTCAACAGTGATGGGCATCAGCATTTCATCGACGACGACTGGTTCCTGGTGGATACTTATCCTGACAAATGGCGCCATGTCAGATTATACAAAGTAAACCGAGTGACGGATGAAATAGTCCTACTAGCCGATGCCAAGAGTCCGAAGTGCTTCGTGTCTCCTTCCGAACACAAGCATTGGAAGTGCGACCTACATCCTAGATGCAGCGCCGACGGCAAGTGGATATGCTTTGACTCCGTGCATACGGGTAAGCGAAGCTTGTGCATCATGCCATCCTTGTAATGAGGATGGCATTGAGCTAATAGTATTTCTTGATTATATACGATAATGCTTGATAGTTGAATTGGCAGTATTTCTTGCCTTTGAAGCTTCCGGTGGAAGCATGCTCTTCATCATCAATGCGAAGGCTTGGCTCATAAACCACATCCAGTTGATGCTCCTTGCATTGCTCCCCTAGGTATATCTCCTCGCAGAACAAAAAGCAAGGATAATTGATGATGCCACACCTCTTGAAGTATTCTTTGGTGAGAATGATGAAGGAACCGTGCCCTGCATATATCTTGCGCACCCACTTTTTCTGCCACTGGGTGTTCTGAACCTTCTTTCTGCCTTTGTGCAGATAACGATTATAGAGATTGTAGAGTAGAGAAAAACTGAAGAGCATTCGGAGCAGATAAAGCTTGCGCTTATTATACCGAACGATGATCTTGGGATTCTTGTCTATTTGCTCTCGATGCGAAAAGATACAGGGTGCAATCCAACCAGTCTCTTGACGGATGAGCAAATTCTGTAATCGCAAGAAGAAATCATCACAGATGGCTACATCCACGTTGCTGATGATGGAGATGTCGAAATCTTCAGGATTCACCCTTTCCATCATATAGCGTATTCCCCCAAAGTATCCGAGGTTTCGATGGACACCAAACACGTTGATTGTGAATCTTTTGGGCTTGTAATTGATAGGCAGAATCTCACCTTCAGTATTGTCACATACGTTCACGGACAATTCGATTTGCGTACATCCTTGAAGTCTTTCTTCGATATTACTAAGATAAGCGTCCAGTTCCTGATAAGTATGGTAGGTGACGCAATAGATAGCTATTTTCATTATTTGTGATTTTTGTATTTCTTATATTGTGTGATACCATCCCAAACACCCCTCAACATATATATATAATAAGGTGTGATGTGACTTGTGACAAATGGAAGATAGAAAGGACGCAAAAGAAGTTTTGCGGCGTTCGTCAACTTCCAATATCTCGGCACGTATTTCACATGTAGCAACCATAAGAAGTTTCGATATTGGTAATAATAACGCATGGGTGCCGACAGAATGTCTTGCATGACTCCAAGATGGATGGTCTTGATTCCGATTTGGTGTGACAACTGGCAACGATCTGTCTGTCCACAGATGAAACCTCGCTTGTGCGCTCTCCAGCACCACTCACTATCCACATAGTCGAGGAATAGTCTGGAATCAGGAAATCCTATCTTTTCCAAGACCTTGCAACTGATGCAGCTCCCAGAAGATATAATATTCTCCTTTTTGAGGAATCCATCCCCGTGATATTGTTTTTTTCTGATATAGGAATGATATTCCTCTTGCTGCGCCGTATTCAAAATGGTAGGACCGAGTATTCCCAGATTGGGATTTTCCTGCAACACTCTTTCATATTCCGACACCATCATCCGAACATACTCTGCATCAATCCTGCTATCCTGGTCAAGAAACACGACATACGTGTAGACTCCTTGCGCCAGGACTTGTATCAAGGCATATTCCTGGGCTTCGCCAATTCCTTTGTTCCCTTTCATCCAGTTATAATTCATTTTTCCTATCTCTTTTTGCTGTAAAATAGGGGAAGGGGAGTTGTCAACAATGTAGCCTTCACAGGAAGCAGACAAATTTCTAATGTGCTGCAAATCCTCTGACGAAGGGTTGAATGTTACGATAATAATAGCTGTATGATTCATCATAATGTTCGTCTTTTATTAACCTCTTTCAATTTCTTGTTCACTTTCCTCGCTGCAAGGATCAATACCATGGTTTCCGAGGCAATCCATACGATAGCTGCTCCTACACACTGAAATCTAGGAATCAGTATGAAGGTGAGAAGCAACCAGGTGAGAGAACCGCACAAACCACATTTCACGATGGTCTTATCCTCCCGAAGGGGTATCAGCAGCTGTAATACCAATATCTGTTCTAATCCAACCACTAGCACTTGAATCATCACGAGGCGCATAGGCAGGATGGCTGGTTCAAATCCTTTTCCTGCAAATATGTATATCACATAAGGGGCTAGGATTTCCATAATGATGATAATCAATGCTGCAAGCACAACGAGTAGCTTGATAGCTTTAGTATAATAGTGATTTACCTCATCCCATCGTTCCTGTTTAATAAGCACACTCATTCGAGGGATGAGCACGCTGATGAGCGAGGAAATAAGAGCGATGATGACTTGATACATCCTTACTGCCACAGAGTAATACCCCGCCTGTTCGTCGCCACACAGGAAACTCAGTATTGGCAAGGTGAGTTTGGTATATATAGCAGAGAGTATGGCAAAAATGCCTAACATCACGAAAGGCTTGAGATAACGACGTAGATTCACGTGGCGCAAACTCAGTGAAACCAATCGGCTACGATAAGTCCAGTTGCAAAAGGCATTGAGAACCACGATGCCCACAAAGAGCAGATAATAGATGTCGAAATCACCTTCATCTCTAACAAAAATAAAAACCGAAGCTACAAATAAGAGCCTGACAATGATGGAACGAATAGTGATGTATCGGAAATTCTCCAGCCCACGATAGAACCACTCTATCCAGAATAGGTTTGCCACCAACTTGAAAGACCCTATCAGCAGCAGCCTTCCCCTCTGTTGTAACTCTGGCACAAAGCAGGAGGCGAAGTATAATATGACGAGGGCAACGACCATTGTGATGGCGTTAAGCCAAAAGAGGTCATTGAAGGCAGATTGGAGTTCTGCCTTATCATCCTTATGGCGAGCTATCTCTCGTATGCCAAGTGCCTGCATACCCATCATGGAGAAGAGTACGAGATAATCTATGATACCATCAACCGTGTCTATAGCTCCAATACGTTCTGCACCCAGCACTCGACTGATGTACGGAAACACCAGCAGAGGCACTAAATAGGTGCTGAGCGTGAGAATCAAACTATATTTAAAGTTGTTGCGTATGCTCATAATTTATTTTTTTAATTCAACGAGATGTTTCTGGCGGATTTTCTCACGAAATTTATTCTCGACATTGGCAATGCCCATTAGCATCAGAATCATGACAGGAACTTCCAGGATGGCTAAGTGGAAATAATAGAACTCAAACCATCCCATTCCCAAGAGTCCGCAATAGTAACTGAGTAGGGTATATAGAAACATATTGCCACTGCGAAGCGAACCCAATTGGATGGAATAGATCAAGCTGCTCAATATCAGCGTATAGGCTATGAATTGCCAACTATTGCAATAGATGAACATCGTACCGAAGAAGGTTCTCACATTGGTATAGGAGATGCCTGTATGCAAATAGAGAGGATTGACTGGCGAAAGCAAGTTTGGGTCGCCCGTAAGCGTCTTATAAATATTGACAAAAGGAGATACCAATATCTCAAAGTTTCCCATATCGGGGAAGTTGAGATTTGCGTCATAACTAAACCCTAACGTTCCACTAGTAAGATAATGCAGGAAATGTCCTGCCACCATCTCGAAAAGCTCGACGTTTGCCTCTGCGCTCTCATTGCCTAGTAGCGGAAGAACCATATAAGTGAGCAGAAAGATAGCGAAAGCACCCAAGCTCACCTTGAGAATAAGCCCCAGATTCAAGTGCATCTTGCCAGCCATGAGACGGATGAGCAGACCTGATGCCACACCTATGATGATGGCACCTTTCACCATATACAAGAGTTGTATAAGGAGCAAGGCAAAGATAATGCCCCATAGATACCATTGCTTCCGCTTGAAATAATACACAGCGACAATGAGCAGCGGCATTGCCAGGGTACGCAAGTGTGCCCAAATGCCATGACCCGCAAAATCCTCGGCAAAATCATCTGTACCAAACATAGCTGTACTACTGTTCCATACACTATGGAATCTCCATAAGAATAGCAGTGCCAACAGAAGGGAGATGACACCTAGCGTGGCAGGGTATCTACCTTCTTGAACTTTCTCGCCGAATATCAAGGGATATCTGTTCTTTGCCAACGAGAGAAGATAACTTGGGATGGCGAAGACAGGAAGTCCGACACACCATACACTGATGCTAGAGTAGTAGAAATTGACGAATCCCAAGTGCCCTGCCACAGCCATGGAAATCAACAACACCAATAGATACGGAAACATCAGGCAACATAGGGGAGTATAGATGGTTCGCCAAGAGATAAACTCCAGATAGCCCAACACATATACTTCCAACAGCAAAAGAGCCAAAAGCAATATACCTAACATACTTATCTAAATTGCTATTTTAATTCTTTCAATAACTGCTTGGATATGATACCTGCCAAGAGGACGAAGAAGGAGAACGTCAAGATACCAAGAATGCTCAGCATTCGCTTAGGTCCAGCAGGTTTTACTGGCACGGAAGCCCCCTGCAAGACGGTAAACACAGGGGTATGCTCCCTCAACTTTGCAATGGAAGCCTGATATTGCGTGTTATATGCTGTATATTGGTTGTATTTCAACTGCATATCATTCTCCATATCTTCCATCTTTGACTTAACACTCTCCATAATTACATCATTGTTGGCATCAGCAAAGCTGGCATATTGACGCCTTACCTTCTCGTAGGCCGCTTGCGATTCTGCCATCAACTTCTTATAGTGCTCTACGTCTTTCTGAGATTTGGAAGTGCGATATTTGATGATGAAAGCCTTTAATTTCTCTGAAACGGAATCGGCTAAAATCTTGCAAATCAATGGGTCTTGTGCGGTGGCAAAGACTGTAATCATACCAGACTTTTTGTCGATATCTATACGGATGTTGTTTCGTACATCTTTCACGATGCCGTCTTCCTTCTTGGTGAGCATATAGGGATTGATTTTTTCGAGGCTTTTCACTGCAGTCTCCTCATGGCTCAGCAAGTTGCTCATACTCTCCAAGGATTTTTCCATCCATGACTTTTTCTTATACATAGTCAAGTATGTATAGTAGTTGGTATGGGGAGGAAGGTTTTCCTTGATGGCTTTCACTTGAATCCGAAGCAAATCTACCACAAACTTGTTGTCGTTCATCAAGTCTGGATAGAGTAAAGGTGTGATGGCATCAGAGGATTGCATATTGTTCAAGTCTATTCCAAACGAGGATGCCAGCGAACCGAGTGCGCCACCCGATATAGAAGTGTTCTCCACTTCTGGTGCCAAGGATGTCTGTGTGGTATAATATCTTGGCAGGGAGTATAGGATACAGATTGCCACCACAAGCACTATGGGCATGACAACATAGAACAGCTTCTTGCGAGCCTTTACCAATCTTACAAAGCCTGGAAGGCTTATCTGTTCTGCGTCTGTTTCAATTATTTGTTTCTTTTCAAGAATATCTGTCATTTTATATATTTTTGCTACATAATTGCACTTTATGTTTGCAAAAGTACACTATTTTTTTAATTTAAGCAAATAATTTTGCACTAATTATGTAAGGAATGTTAATTTTAGTATGTTTATGCCAGAATTATCGTATTTTTGTAAGCAAATCAACTTAAATATAAGAATGAATAAATATTGTACGATAGCTATGTTTCTGATTGCCCTAAGCTCGAATCCTACTTCTTCACTCGCTCAATATGAGTGGCAAGAAGGGGCAGATTCTGCAAAACAAAGCCTTGGCGATGGATTGGAATACCGATTGGAGACTTCTGGATCTTTCTCGAACGAAAAGACTCCGCTTTGGCTGAATGCTAATAAATACGGACTGAGTTCCCTAGAAAAGCAGAATGGCTACCTTCGAGGCTGTTTGTTGCGTCCGCTTGCCACCGATAACGCTCACCATTGGGGAATAGGGTATGGGGTTGATGTTGTTGTACCTTATCATTTCACGAGTAAGCTGGTGGTGCAACAGGCTTTTGCTGAGGTAAGATGGTTGCATGGTGTGCTCAGCGTAGGTGCCAAGGAATATCCGATGGAATTGAAGAACCAGACGCTTTCTAGCGGTAGCCAGACGTTGGGCATCAACGCCCGACCTGTTCCACAGGTGCGACTGTCTCTGCCTGAATACTGGACGGTACCTATCCTGAACGGATGGCTACAGATGAAGGGCCATATAGCCTATGGAAAGTTTACCGACCAAAATTGGCAGCACGACTTCACGCAGCGCAAAACTAAGTACTCAGATGGAGTGCTGTATCATAGCAAAGCTGGGTATCTGCGCATCGGAAACGAGGGCTTTTTCTGTCCACTGAGCGTGGAACTTGGCTTGGAGATGGCAGCGCAGTTTGGAGGTACCCCTTATGCTCCTGATAGCAAGGGTAAAATGATTCCTATGAAGACAGAGGGCGGCCTCAAGGGCTTATGGCATGCCTTTATGCCTGGCGGTAAGGAGGAGAGCGATGGAGTATATGCCAATGCCTCTGGTAATTTGTTGGGGTCGTGGGTAATGCGCATTAACTACGACGCTGACACTTGGAAACTGGGTATCTATGCCGACCATTTCTTCGAGGATGATAGCCAGATGCTGATGATGGACTACAATGGCTATGGAGAGGGAAAGGATTGGCAAGTAAAGAAAACACGCCGATACTTCAAGTACTCGCTCAAGGACAATATGCTGGGAGCCGAAATCAACATCAAGTATGGCAGATGGTTGCGCAATCTGGTCTTGGAATACATCTACACCAAGTATCAGAGTGGACCTTACAACCATGACCACACCGCCAACATCCCCGATCATCTTTCGGGCGTAGACGACTATTACAATCATCGCAACTATCCGGGTTGGCAGCATTGGGGGCAGGTGATGGGAAATCCCCTTTACCGTTCCCCTCTTTACAACAACGATGGTATGATAGAGGTGAAAAACAATCGCTTCATCGCCTATCACTTGGGCTTTGATGGCGAGCCATGCGACAGGTTAACGTATCGTGCCTTACTGACCTATCAGAAAGGATGGGGCAGATATGTATGGCCTTTTACGAAGGCTCATCACAACGTGAGCACCTTGTTGGAAGGCTGCTACCATTTCAACAAGGGATGGAGCTTGAAGGCTGCCTACGGCATGGACTTCGGTAGCGAGGAAATGCTGGGGCATAACGCTGGCTTCCAACTGACGGTGAGCAAACAAGGCATATTAAACTTTTAATTAAGACGGGAAGGATATGAATAGAAAACATTTGATATTAATGCTAGTTGGAATGTTGGTTCTCTGTTTCCAATCGGCATGCACCATCGAGATGAGCGACAATGGCGACCTGGATGGTTACTGGCATTTGGAGCAAGTTGATACGCTCGCTACCGGAGGCAAATTGAACCTCTCGAAAGAAAGAGTTTTTTGGGGCGTGCAGCACAAGTTAATTTCATGTGCGAACATCACAGGCACAACGGCAAGTTTCCGTGGCTATTATTTCCGATTCGAACAGACTGGTGACAGTCTGATTCTGCATTCGCCTTACAAGAACAACTGGCATCAGGATCATGGAGAAAATGGTGGTGATATTCCTGCAACCGTTGTGAATGACAGCATCAGAAGCTACGGCATCAACAATCTGCGAGAAGCTTTTTACAAAGAGAAGCTCAAGGGCGATAAAATGATGCTCCGCTCTAAGATGTTGAGGCTATACTTCACCAAATTCTAAAAAACAATTCGTAATTCAATTCTCCTTTCACACCAATTGATACTTTCTGATTATCAGAAGCTTAATGGTGAAAGGAGTTTTGACTGATGATACGAGAAAGGAAAAGACTGGATAAGTTGGTGCACAGCAGTTGGTTTCCGCTTGCACAACACGTGTTGTACAAGCGCATATCAGCTGTTATGCAAGCGCACAACAGCTGTTGTGCGGCTGGAGATATTAACTTTCCCGAAAACAGATATTAATCTTTCCGGCAACTTCTCCTATATGTTCCTACAACTTCCATTGCTTTTTACGATTGATTATTACGCTTGCTAATGGTACAAGAACCTATTCCTTCTGCATCTTTCGTTAGGTTTGCAAGTGAACTAGAAGTATCTAAAGCTCCAAATACAACTTTGTCAGCTATGTTGATGATATATTTGTTTCTCACTCGTGCACTTTGCTTGGAGTTGCGGGGAAGATGGGAGAGGGCATATAGTATCTCTGACATATAAAGAATTTATATCCTATAACGATGCAAAAATGCGAATAATTCTCTGAAAATCAAAGAAAACACTAACCTTTTTGTAGATTTGCCTGGAAATATTTGGCATTTTGAAAACTTCTGTGTAATTTTGCAGGAAATAAGTGATATTCGGTATTTTTAAAGCAAATAAAAAGGAGTTGTATGACAGCATTAAATATACAAGCAGCACAGAATGAAATTATTCGTCAGGTGCTTAATACACAAGATATCCATCTTTTGGATAGGATAAGAAACCTCTTTGCAAATAAAGAGGCAAATGAGGCGTGTATGGTTCAAGAGGAGCCTTGTATGACTAAAGAAGAAATTCTATCAGGTTTTGACAATGCCCTCCATGAGCTGAAATCCTATCGTGAAGGAAAGCTAGAGCTTAAACCATTGGAGGACGTGTTGAATGAGTTGTAAGATATATACGTTCCCTTCTTTTGAAAGGGAAGCTAAACGATTGAATAAGCGCTATAAGTCGTTTAAATCTGATTTGAAAGAATTGATGAATGAATTAAGTTCTTCCCCCTCTTTGGGTGCAGATTTAGGTGGTGGTTTGCGTAAGGTTCGTATGGCTATCAAATCGAAAGGAACTGGTAAAAGTGGCGGTGCCCGTATTATAACAGTGGTGTTAGCTGATATAGAGGATGGTCTCGGCTTGCTTTATATTTATGATAAATCGGAGCGAAGTACTTTAAAGGGGAAAGAATTGACAGATTTGTTGAAGAAGAATGGCTTAGTTTGATATGCGATTTAAGAAAGAAGGAAAATATGAAGGAAAAGAAATTAAAAGCCTAATTGAGAGATTAAATGAATAAAAAAATCGCCCTGAAAGGTGAAACATTATTTATGCTTGTTCTTTTCAGGGCGATTAAAATATTAAAGTATGATTGTATCTTTAGCCTATATTACAAAATCTTGTGATACAAGGCGATGATATCCTCCTTAGAAACCTCGCGAGGGTTACCTGGAGTACATACATCGGTGAATGCCTGCTCGGCAAGGGCAGGGATGTCAGCCTCTGTGATGCCCAATTCGCTGAGATGCTGTGGAATACCTACCAACTTAGACAACTCCTCGATAGCATTGCATGCTGCCTCTGCTGCCTCCTGGTCGGTCATACCATCCTTGTAAACACCCACAACCTTGGCTATCTGTACATACTTAGGTACACTTACCTCCATATTGAAACGCATCACGGTAGGAAGCAGGATGGCACATGCTACTCCGTGAGGAACATCATGAAGGGCACTCATTGGATGAGCCATACCATGGTCAACGCCCAAACCAACATTAGAGAATGCCATACCGGCAATATACTGAGCTACAGCCATACCGTTGCGACCCTCAGGATTGGTAGGGTCATTCACTGCGATAGGCAGGTACTTATGAATCATCTCGATAGCCTTGAGCTCGAACATATCACTCATCTCCCAAGCTGCCTTGGTAATCAAGCCCTCGATAGCGTGAGTCATCGCATCCATACCGGTAGCTGCGGTGAGACCCTTTGGCAAAGAGTACATCAGCTCAGCATCTACGATAGCAACGGCAGGAATATCGTTAGGATCCACGCATACCATCTTCTGCTGGCGCTTCTCGTCGATAATCACATAGTTGATGGTGGTCTCTGCTGCGGTACCAGCAGTAGTAGGAAGAGCTACGATAGGCAAGCACTTGTTCTTGGTAGGTGCAACTCCCTCCAGAGAAACGATGTCGGCAAACTCTGGGTTAGTAACAACCACGCCGATACCCTTTGCGGTATCCATAGAACTGCCACCACCGATAGCGATGATGAAGTCTGCCTCAGCATTCTTGCAAGCCTCAATACCTGCAGTAACATTGGAAACTGTTGGGTTTGGCTTTACGTCATCAAATACCTCGTAAGCAATGTTAGCCTCGTCCAATACGTCGAGTACCATCTTGGCAACGCCAAATTTCATCAAGCCCTTGTCTGTTACAACCAAAGCTTTTTTCCAACCACGACTAGCGATTACTGTAGGAAGCTCCTTGCGGGCACCTGGACCGAAATAGGAAACTTCATTAAGAATGAATCTGTTTACCATAAATGTCTTTGTTTAAGATTGAATTTATTAATTAATAATATATTTAGTATATCTATATTGCCATAAGATTGATTGTATGCGACAAAGATACAGCTTTTCTGTGATTCTGCCAAGTTTTTCGTGCAAAAAATCATCGGGTAGGGCAAAGATTAAAGGCTTATCTCAAAAAATCGGGTGTTTTCTCGCTTTTTCCCTTCTACTATTTTGCTCTTTCAAAATAAAAGCGTAACTTTGCAAAGAATATAATTAGAAACAATAACATCAACTTATGAAGAAAACTTATTTATTACTTTTAACCGGACTCATTTGCTCATCGGCATGGGCAGATGGTACTTTAGGAGGCTACTTCTACAATCAGCAGGCTGCGCCTACGGGATGGGAGTGGCAAAGTCCTGATTCCGTAGCTGTCAACAAGCAGCAGCCGCATGCTTGGTTCTTCTCGTTCCGCAATGTCGAAGAGGCGAGAAAGGTTTTACCGGAGAACAGTTCTTACTGGAAATCTCTCGATGGATTATGGAAGTTCCATTGGGCTCCAAATCCGGATGAGCGTCCTAAGGATTTCTACCGTACAGACTATGATGTCTCTCAGTGGGACGATATCAAGGTGCCTATGAACTGGAATTTGGCTGGACTGCAGAAAGATGGAAAGAACAAGTATGGAGATCCGCTCTATTCTAACCAGCGTGTCATCTTCCAGCACTCCTGGCAGCCGATGAACGACTGGAAGGGTGGAGTGATGCGTACACCTCCTACCAACTGGATGACCTATCGCAACCGCAATGAGGTGGGCTCTTATCGCAGAACCTTCTCCGTACCTGCAGATTGGAAGGGGCAGCAGATCTATCTCAACTTCGATGGTGTAGATTCATTCTTCTACCTATATATAAATGGTAAGTATGTGGGATTCTCCAAGAACTCACGCAACCTGGCTGAATTCGACATTACACCTTATCTTAATAAGGAGGGTGAGGAGAATACGGTAGCTGTAGAGGTTTATCGCCATTCAGACGGTTCTTTCCTGGAGAGTCAGGATATGTTCCGCTTGCCTGGTATCTTCCGCACCGTGGCTTTGGTTGCCAAACCACAGGTTCAGGTAAGAGACATCAAGGCTATTCCTGACCTGGATGAAACCTACAGCCATGCCACCTTGCATATCTCTGCCCAGTTGCAGAACCTTTCCAAGAAGGCAATCAAGGGTTATACCTTGCAGTATTCACTCTATGCCAACCGTCTCTATTCCGACGACAATGACCTGATGGAAGGCGTTACAGCTTCTACTCCTCTCGTAGGAAAATTGAATTCCAAGGGCGAGATTATGCTGGAGACTACGCTCGATGCAGCCAACAAGGTGAAGCTCTGGAGTGCAGAAGCTCCTTACCGTTATACATTGGTAGGAGAATTGAAGGATGCCAAGGGCAGAACGGTTCAGACCTTCTCTACCATCGTTGGCTTCAGAAAGGTGGAAATCAAGGAGACTCCTGCCGAGAAGGATGAGTTCGGATTAGCTGGAAGATACTACTATCTCAACGGACAGCCTATCAAGCTGAAGGGTGTCAACCGTCATGAGAACAATACACTGTTAGGTCATACTGCTACCCGCGAGCAGATGGAGAACGAAATCTTCCTGATGAAGCGTGGAAACATCAACCATGTGCGCAACTGCCACTATCCTGATGCACCTTACTGGTATTATCTCTGCGATAAGTATGGTATCTATCTGGAGGATGAAGCTAACCTCGAGAGCCATGAGTACTACTATGGCAAGCAGAGTCTTTCTCATGTACCTGAGTTCCGCAACGCTCATATCGCCAGAAACATGGAGATGGTACACGCTACCGTGAATCATCCTTCTGTAGTAATCTGGAGTTTGGGTAACGAGGCTGGTCCTGGCAAGACTTTCGTAGATTGCTATAATGCCATCAAGGCTTATGATACCAGCCGCCCAGTTCAGTATGAGCGCAACAATGATATCGTGGATATGGGTTCTAACCAGTATCCTTCCATCGCCTGGGTTCAGGGAGCCGTACAGGGCAAGTACAAGCTGAAATATCCGTTCCACATCTCTGAGTATGCTCACTCTATGGGTAATGCCTGCGGTAACCTGATAGATTACTGGGATGCCATCGAGAGCACTAACTTCTTCATGGGTGGAGCTATCTGGGACTGGGTTGACCAGGCCCTTAACAAGCAGGATCCTGTAACCGGAAAGACCTACTGGGCATACGGTGGTGACTTCGGTAAGGACAACAAGCCAAACGATGGTATGTTCTGCATGAATGGTATCCTTCGCCCAGACTTCTCACCTAAGGCTCAGTACTACGAGGTAAAGAAGGTTTATCAGAATGTAGGCGTGAAGGCTGTGGATATGAAGCAGGGACAGATTGAAATCTTCAACAAGAACTACTTCGAGCCTCTCAGGAATTACCAGATTGTATGGTCTCTCTATAAGGATGGCGTCTGCATTTCAAAGAATCAGCCATTGCAGGGTGCCAAGAATATCGTGGGTCCTCGCGAGAAGGGCTTCTATACCTTGCCTTACGATTATGCAAGCCTCGATCCAAAGAGCGAGTACTTCGTAACAGTTCAGTTCCTTCTGGGTAAGGATATGCCATGGGCTGCCAAGGGGTATCCTCAGATGGAAGAGCAGTTGAGAGTGAAGGGCGCTGAGGTTGCTGCTCCTTCTATCGCTACTGTTGCCAAGAACGGTAAGGCGATGAAGCTTTCGGTAGATAAGGCGGCTAAGCGTGCCAACATCCATGGCGGCAACTTCCAGGTGGCATTCGACCTGAATACCGGTGCTATCTATAGCCTGAAGTATGGCAGCCAGGATATCATCAAGGATGGCAATGGTCCTAAGCTCGATGCATATCGTGCTCCTACAGACAACGATGCCGGTATCGGATACCACAATGCATGGTTCAAGAATGGTCTGTACGACCTGCAGCATGTAGTGAAGAACTGGAACTATACTGCCAAGAAGGATGGTTCTTACCAGCTCGACTTCACTGTAGAGAGTCAGGGTAAGGAGGGATGCGATGTGAATTACAGCAACCGCGACCGTGACCCAGAGTCTTGCTATAACTTCGAGAAGAACAAGCATGCCTTGACTGATGCTGACCTGAAGTTCACTTCACGCCAGATCTATACTATCTATAAGGATGGTTCTATCGAGATGCAGAGTGCCATCGGTGCTAACCGTTCCAAGGTCATCTTGCCTCGTATCGGCTATTCTATGGTATTGCCAAGCGAGTTGAACCAGTATGATTATTATGGACGTGGACCTGTCAACAACTATAACGACCGCAAGACCAGCCAGTTTATCGGTTGGTACCACAGTCCGGTAGCAGAGCAGGGCATCATGCTTCCTAAGCCACAGGCACAGGGCAACCGCGAGGAGGTTCGTTGGTGTGCCGTTACCAACGACAGCCAGCAGGGTGTAGTATTCATCTCTGACAGTACAATGTCTGCCTCAGCATTGCCTTGGAGTCAGCAGGAGTTGACTTTGGCAGCACATCCATATCAGTTGCCAAAGAGCAGCGGTACTCACTTGCACCTCGATGCAAAGGTTACAGGATTGGGCGGTGCCAGCTGTGGACAGGGTGGTCCTTTGACACCAGATCAGGTACGCAGTACTCCTACCACATTCGGATTCATTATCCGTCCTGCGGTGAAGTCAGAGCTTGGAAATATCGTGAAGGTTTCAGCTACCGGTCGTGAAATGATGAAGGAGGTTATGAAGAAGATGCAGCAGAATCAGCAGACATCCGGTCTTCAGATTGCCTTTGCTTCCAGCCAGGAGCCTGATGAAGGTGATGCTGCCTACTTGGTAGATGGCGATCCTTCTACATTCTGGCATACGATGTATTCCATTACATTGGCTAAGTATCCTCACTGGGTTGACTTCGATGCTGGCAAGCAGAAGGTCATCAAGGGCTTTACTTATCTGGCTCGCCAGGATGGTTCCCTGAATGGTTGCATCAAGGATTATGAAATCTACGTCAGCAACGACAACAAGACTTGGGGTGAGCCAATCTTGAAGGGTCATTTTGAGAAGACAGCCAAGCTGCAGAAGGTGATGTTGAACAAGCCTGTCAAGGCTCGCTACTTCCGTCTGCGTGCATTGAATGAGCAGAATGGCCAGGATTATGCTTCGGGTTCAGAGTTTACACTGATTACTGAATAATAAGTAGAAGATAAGAAAAAGGCTGGTGCATATTGCATCGGCCTTTTTTAGTTAAAACATATATTGCTTTCATTTTTCCCGGGATGTATATAAACAAAAAGTGGATTAACCTTTCGATTAATCCACTTTTGTGATTCCGTTGGGGTTCGAACCCAAGACCCACAGCTTAGAAGGCTGTTGCTCTAATCCAACTGAGCTACGGAACCAACACTGCCATTTTTCATTAGCGAGTGCAAAGGTAATACTTTTTTGTGAATCCACCAAATATTTTGGGATATTTTTTTCTTTTATTTCAATATTACGTAAATTCTTTATAGCAAGAGCATCTTCTTCGATTATTTTTAAAGCTTTTGCCCTTTCAGGGCGTATTGTATGTGACTTATGGCACACCCTCCTATGAGCTTTTGCCCTTTCAGGGCGTTTGAAAGTGCAATCCTTTGATGTACCTTTAATTTTATTATTTCAGTTTCTTGAGATAACCCTCAGCACGGGTATCTCCCAGTTCCTTTGCTTTTTCCAGGTTCTTGCGAGCCTCTTCCTTCTGCTTGTTCTCCATCTGGAGCAAACTGAGGAGGAGATAGCCATCGGCATATTCTGGAGCAATCTCTATGCAATGCTTGGCTGCACTGATGCCTTCTGCATATCGCTTCACACGCAAGTCAAGACTAGCCCATTCTGCAAAATAAGTAGGCTCGTTTGGAGCGAGGTAGCAGGTACGGGCAATATCAATCAGCGCTGGCTGCCACATGCGCAACTTGGTCTCAGCCTTGTATCTTGCATAGAAGAATGCAGGATTAACAGGACGGACAATCGAATCATACATATTGTAGTCGGCTATCGCACTGCGATACTCTCCTTGTTCCGCCTGGAAATCACCACGAGCCAGATAGTAAGGACCTGCCATGGTGCCCGAGTTCTTAGCCTCATTGACTGCACTATCCAGCAAAACCTTAATCTCCGTAGCAGGAGCCTTGAGCTGAATCTTAGCCTGAGCTGCCTCCAGGAAGATTTCCGGATTCTTGACCGAAGTCTTGGTCAGGGCGATGAACATATCGTATGCCTTCTGATAATTACCCTTGGTAAAGATGATGCGTGCCTCCTGATGCTGATATACAGGATTGGCATTGATGGCGTATGCCTTCTGTGCCTCTTCTATCGCCTTGTCGTAAGTCCAGGCTGTATAGGCAGAATCACCCTTATAGATCAGTTTCTGATAGATGACATCAGAATAATTGGAGTGGGCTTCATCCTTGGCAGAAGATTTCTTGATTCCATTTTCCATACATTTAGCAGCCTCGGCAAACTCGTTCTTATCTACAAGAAGAGTTGCTTTTTCCTTATAGCCGAATGCTGAAGCAGGGAACTTGGTCATAAACTCATCTGCATACTTGTCATAGATGTCGCGGGACACCTGAGACTTGTTGAGCGTCATCATCGTAATCGCCTCCTGTTCGGTATCAGGAAGAGCGGTACGGATGCCTGTTTCGCGAAGGGCTGCATCCAGTGTAGAAAGACCCGTCACCTTCAACTCCTTGGCATAGTTGGCATCAATGGCAGTTACCTGACCATTGCTATGCATGATACCAATCACCTGTCCGCTTTTGTTGACGAATGGGCAACCCACTGCATTGTCCGGTACGGTGTTGGAGAAGATGTAGTAATTGTAAGTTTCCTTAAACTTCTCAACGCTTGCGATATCCTCCTGCTGGAAAGGTGACTTCTTGATAGAATAAGGAACGAGCCAAACCTTGCTGCCCGCAGGTGATTCTGCCGTTGCAATGTTGGCTGCCGTGGTATTACCCAATACTCTGAACTTAGCCACATCGTAAAGTTCATCGGCACCGAGGATAGCATCCACGTCCATCGACTTTCCGCTGGCATCCACGATGGTAGCCTTCACAGCACCGATAAACGGTTTGAAGGTACCGATAGCCGTTCCCTTGTTATCAATAAACACACCTTGTGTAGAAGAAATGATGTTACCATCCTTGTTGAAGGTGGTGAGTGTAAATACGCTCTTGGCGGCTTTCTGTACAGAGCCTGGCTGAGCGAAGAGGGATGATGCACCCAGCATCAGTCCCATCAGTATCATATTTATTCTTTTCATATTCTCAATAATTCTTTGGCATTGGCAAGAGCTGCCTGTGTGATGTCACTGCCACTGAGCATCTGGGCAATTTCCTCAATGCGCTCCTGGTTGTTGAGTTCTTTCATGTGCGAGATGGTTCCGTTCTCGGTTTCCTCCTTTAATACCTTGTAATGATGGCTACCCTTGGCTGCTATCTGTGGTAGATGAGTGATGGAGAGTACCTGTCGGTTCTGGAGTCCCATCTCTTCCATGATATCTGCCATCTTTTCTGCTATCTTGCCGCTTACGCCGGTATCAATCTCATCAAAGATGATGGTTGGCAACTTAACGGCTCCACTGATCATTGCCTTCAGCGAGAGCATCACACGGGCAATCTCACCGCCCGAAGCAACCTGACTGACAGGCTGTAGCTGGGTACTCTTATTGGCACTGAAGAGGAAGCTGACCTTATCGGCACCATTTCCAGACAGTGGTTTATCTGCGAAAGCAATCTCGAATCTCACATTCGGAATGCCCAGCGGGATGAGTCTGCCCTTCATCTCTTTTTCGATCTCCTTTGCTGATTTCTGACGGATGGAAGTGAGTAGGGCAGCTTGCTTTTCAGCCTTGACAAGGAGAGCAGCAACTTCTTTTTCCTTCTCTTCGATGTCTTCATCGCCATTATCGATATGCGAAAGCTGTTCTGCTATGCGGTCACGGGTAGCAATGAGTTCAGTCACCGTTTCCACATGGAACTTCTGCTGCAGGGTGTAGAGCTTGTCCAGACGGGTATTGATGGCATCCAATCGGTTAGGATCGAATTCCACGTGATCTACACTACTGCTGATTTCCTGTGCGATGTCCTTCAGTTCGATATAGCTGCTCTGCATTCTGCCAGCCACATCAGCCATACTTGGATAGACATCACAGATATTTTCCAGTTGATGAGTGGCGTTCTTCAGTTTGTCAAGTATGCTGTCGTTTTCTCCTGAAAGCGCACTGTCTGCCTCGTAGAGAGCGGTCTTGATGTCCTCCGAATGGCTCAGGGTTTCTGCTTCCTGTTCCAGCTGTTCCAATTCGCCTTCCTGTAGATTTGCATCCTCCAGCTCTTTATGCTGGAAGCGCATAAACTCCTCGTTCTCACGGTTCTTGGCAATCTCGGCTTTCAGCTCTTCCAGAAGTTCCTTGGCTTTGCGATAGGCATAATACTCCTTTTGGTAAACCTTGAGCTGGTCGGCATCCTGAGCGATGATATCCACCACATTCAACTGGAAGTCTTCTTTCTGCAGAAGAAGATTCTGATGCTGCGAATGGATATCCACGAGTTGCTCTCCCAATTCTCTCATACGGGTGAGAGGCACCGGGGTGTCATTGATGAAGGCACGGCTCTTACCGGCTGCAGTCAACTCTCTTCGGATGATTGTATCATCGGCATCATAGTCGATGTCGTTATCATCGAAGAATTTCTGCATACCATATCTGGAGAGATCGAAGTGAGCCTCTATCACGCAACGGTCTCTTCCTGCCTTGATCGCCTTGCTGTCGGCACGGTTACCCAGAAGCAGTCCGATGGCACCGAGGATGATACTCTTTCCTGCTCCTGTCTCACCCGTGATGACGGAGAAGCCAGGATAGAGAGAGATGTTCAGCTCGTCGATGAGCGTGAAGTTCTTGATATATAATTGCTTGAGCATATTTATTCTACTTTTTGATAAAGATATAAAGGGAAAGCTGATTCTGATTTTCAGAAGCTTCCGTTCTGGAAGATGATCTCATGAAGATTCCAACCTGAAAAATCTATCCAGACAGATGATTCCTGAAAGATTATTCCTTGACCTGATCCCAATATTTATTCTGTGAAGGATTGATGGAGAAGAGGAGTTCATAGATGCTCTCCTTTTCCTTTTGGGTTCCCTTGCCGCGATAGATGTTGGCAAGTTCATCCTTCTTGAAGTCGGTCCATATCTGTGGCAACAAACTGAGTGGGCGGTTTTCCTTCGCCTTCTTCAGTCCTGTTTCCAGGGCGGCGGTTATCTCGATACGACCTCTTTCCGCATTATTCGCCATCTCGTCGAGTCCTTTCCGATAGTAGTCATACTGCAACTGTCTGAAGGGTTCCAACGCTCCATCCAGATAGTCTGAGATGATAGCATATCGGTTGCGGTCATCAGAGAAAGCCTTCCATCCGGGATAATCCAGATTCTGGGCATTGTTTGTCAGATTCATGCAGCGCTGCAGGATGTCTTCACCACCTTTGGGTGCAAAACTATCCAGATCGATACCGATGATAAGATATGCATAATAGGCAAAGAGAGCTGTAAGCTGATTGTCTATCTGCTGCTCATTGAACTCCAACTGGTCGTATTCTGCAAAACGAAACGTGAAGTTATCGTCCACATTATTATATAAGGTGGAGGTGTATGCCGAATTGAAGACGGGGCGATTGGCCTGTATCAGCGCCTTGCAGGTAAAGAGATTCTTGTCTCTGTCATACTTGGTGACGGTGATATTGAAGTTGCAGATGATGCGTTCGTTCTTCTGAAACTGAAGATGAGTCCATTGGCGATTGTTGACGAATTGCTGCAAGGTCTGTTGCAGATTGTCGAATACGCCTTTTTCCGTACCCGAGATCTGGGCATGGTTGATGGTAATCTTAGCTTGCAGCTCCTGTGCTGAAATCGTAGAAGGACTGCAGCACAGGAGGCCACCAGCTAAAGATACCGGACTAAAACAGGAGAGCCAGCTCGTCAATGATGTCGCGAGCCACCTCAGTCTTCGGTTTCTTTTCATATTCTTTCTTTCCCTTTTCAGAGATGATGGTAATCTGATTGTCGTCAGTGCGGAAAGTAGTGCCCGGATTACGTGTAGAGTTGAGCACGATGAAGTCGGCGTTTTTCTTCACTCTCTTCTTCTGGGCATTACTCTCTTCATCGTTGGTTTCCAGGGCGAAAGCTACGATTCGCTGATTCTTTTGTTTCATCTGTCCCAAAGCTGCTGCGATGTCATGGGTAGGCACCAGTGTCAACTCCAGGTCATCCTTTTCGCGCTTGATTTTCTTATCAGCTACATTGGCAGGACGGAAGTCTGCTACGGCTGCACAGAGAATGGCTGCATCAGAAGAAGCAAAGGCTGCTGTGGCTGCCTGATACATCTCCTCACAGCTCTCCACATTGATGCGGTGGATAGCAGGACTACAGTCTAATGAAACAGGACCTGCCACCAAAGTAACATCCGCACCACGGCGAAGACATTCTTCGGCAAGTGCGAATCCCATCTTTCCTGAAGAATAATTGCCGATGAAACGCACTGGGTCTATCTTCTCATAGGTTGGTCCCGCAGTAATCATCACCTTCTTACCGCAAAGATCTTTCCCTGCAGTCTTCTGGTTCTCTGATTCTACATCAGCAACCTCATCGGCACTCTCCATCATGTTGAAGTATCTATCCAGGTAATTCACGATGACATCCGGTTCCTCCATGCGTCCCTTTCCCTCTAATCCTGAAGCAAGGAATCCCACTTCCGGTTCGATGATATGGTTACCATAGCCGAGAAGGGTCTTCATGTTGGCCTGGGTAGAAGGATGCTTGTACATATCAAGGTCCATAGCAGGAGCAATGAAGACTGGTGCCTTCATGGAGAGATAGGTGGTGATGAGCATATTGTCTGCAATACCATGCGCCATCTTGCCCATGGTAGATGCCGTACATGGTGCAATGACCATCGCATCCGCCCAGAGACCGAGATCCACGTGCGAATTCCAGGTACCATCACGCTGTGAGAAGAACTCGCTTACCACAGGCTTGTGGGTCAGCGCAGAGAGGGTGATAGGGGTAATGAACTCCTTACCGGCAGGCGTAATGACCACCTGTACCTCAGCTCCCTTCTTGATGAGACCACGGATGATAAGGCATGACTTGTAGGCTGCAATGGAACCCGTAATGCCCAATACGATTTTCTTTCCTTTTAACATATTATTTTCCCATTCTCTTGTTGAACTCGCGCAGACGGATACGGGTGAGTACCTGCTTGGTATTGTTGGTGAAATCGCTTCCCAATACCCAGGTGAAGTAACCAGGATCCTTGGTCAGGATCTCTGCCACATCCCATCCTTTGTACTTGCCGAAGTTGAATACCTCGTGCTTGCGAGGATTGCCCTTTTCGTCGAGTATCACATTGCCGTCAGCATCCTTCAACTCCTGCCAAACGATGCGGCCAGCAAAATCTACATTGTCGTTGCGCTTGGAGAACTCCGCAAGCTCGTCCATGTCATTGTTAAGCACACGGTCGGCTTCCTCCTGAACACCAGGGGCATAACGGTCCAGCTCGCCTTTCAGTACGCAATAGGTAGCCTCGGTATCCTGGTCGGCGCGGTGTGCCTCGAAGTCTTCCTCCATCTTTCTGCCGCAATAGAACTTGTAGGCAGCAGCCAGGTTACGACGCTCCATCTTCATAAAGATATTCTGGGCATCAATGAGGCGACTCTTGGAGAAATCGAAATCGATGCCTGCACGCAGGAATTCCTCTGCAAGCATAGGTACATCGAAATGATTGGAGTTATAGCCAGCGAAATCACAACCGGAGAACTCCTGGTTGAAGGTAGCCGCCAACTGCTTGAAGGTTGGTGCATCCTTCACATCATCATTGCTGATACCTGTAAGAGCAACCACCTCTTCAGGAATTGGCTTCTCGGGATTGACAAACTGGTTTTTACGAACCTCTGTTCCATCTGGATACACCTTGATATAGGAGATCTGGATGATTCTGTCTTTTACCATGTCAAGACCGGTAGTCTCTAGGTCGAACACGATCAGAGGCTTAGTAAGATTTAATTTCATTACTTCTAGTATTTATTACTATATATTACTGATAGGGAAGGGGTGTTTAGATGAACCAAGCTCCTTATTCGTTAAGGAGCATTGGCATGATGAGCATGAGGATGTCCTCGTCTTCTGGCTGCTCAGCTGGTACAATAATACCGGCACGGCTAGGATCAGCCAAGTGGAAGACAACCTGATCGCTGTTCAGATTACCCAGGATTTCCATCAAGCTGCTACCCTTGAAACCGATGCTGATGCTGGAACCGCTATATTCGCAAGCCAAAACTTCCTTGGCAGAAGTAGAGAAATCGATGTCTTCTGAAGAAACCTCGAAACGGCCGCTCTCGATATGGAAACGGATCAGCTGGCTGCTCTCGCTGGCAAATGGCAAAACACGGCGCAATGCACTCTGCAAGCCCTTGCGATCTACGGTTATCTCACATGGGTTGTTGGCAGGAATCACTGAGTTGTAATTAGGATAGCGACCATCAATGAGGCGGCATTTCAATACGCCATCGCTAAACTGAATCTCAGCTCTGCGTGCATCAAACTTGATGGTTGCCTCATCATCCTTGCTCAGAATGTTCTTCAGCAATGATGCTGGCTTCTTAGGCAGGTTGAATGAAGAAGGAGTCTCACTCTTGACAGTGAAGTTCTTGCTTCTTACCAACTTATGGCCATCACTTGCAACGATGGCAAGCGATTCGGGAGTAAGGTCGAAATAGATACCATTCATTACAGGGCGCAGCTCATCGCTGGCTGTTGCAAAGAGAGAACGGTTGATATTGTCGATCAGCACCTGTGCTGGCAAGACGAGGGTAGTGCAGGCATCACCCATGTCCTGTGTTGGAGGATAGTCTTCAGCATTCAAGCCTGTGAAATTATAGAGACCATTCTGATATACAATCTTAATGGCATAACTATCTGTATCTACATCGAAGCTGAGAGGCTGCTCAGGCAACTCCTTCAATGCATCCAGGATGACGCGGTTAGCAACGCAGAACTCGCCTTCGCCATCGCAGTCAGTGAGAGCGATGGTACTCTTGATGATGTTGTCACTGTCGCTTGCGGTGATGGTCATCTCGCCGTTGGCAACTTGAAACAGGAAATTGTCAAGGATAGGCAGAGAATTCTTGCTGCCAATCACCTTAGCAAGCATATTGAGCTTGCTGTTCAATGCTGAACTTGAAACTGTAAATCTCATGAGTCGTTATTTTATATTATTAATTTTCTATATTACTTATCTCATTTTCATTGCTGATGCTCCTTACTTGATGGGTAAATTGGAGCATTTGCGCAATTATGAGCACAAAAATACAAAAAATATTGGGGATAGACAAAAATAATCGAAGAAATGTTTTTGTTTTAAAACTATTTTTAGTAATTTCGCAGTCAGAAAGAAAAATAACAGATAGATTCACTCGTTTTTGAGCCTCTCTATACATCTTTTGATTCTCGATGAAAATGGGGCTCGGCAGGCGAAGGATTGAAACAATTTTTAAAATAATAATATGGAATTACAAGGAAAGGTAATTGCCGTTTTACCTGAAAGAAGCGGCGTTTCTGCAAGAGGTGAGTGGAAGGCTCAGTCGTTCGTTATCGAAACTCACGAGCAGTATCCAAAGAAGCTTTGCTTCGATGTTTTCGGAGCAGACCGTCTTGCTCAGTTCAACATCCAGAGTGGTGAGGAACTTTTGGTTTCTTTTGATTTGGATGCACACGAATATAATGGTCGTTGGTTCAACAGTGTCCGCGCTTGGAATGTTCAGCGTGTAGATCCTAATGCTGTTGCTGCCATGCAGGGTGGCATGCAGCCAGTTGGTTCTCCATTCCCTCCAGTAAGTGCAGCTCCTCAGGCAGCTCCAGCTCCTGCTCAGGGTGCAACAGCTCCATTCCCTCCAGCTCAGCCAGCAGCTCCTGCAGCAGGTGGCAGCGCAGACGATCTCCCATTCTAAGAGAGAAAGCATGTAAGAAAATTGCAAAGAGCATTCGAAAGGGTTTGTTTCCACAATCCTTACGAATGCTCTTTTTCTTTAATTGACTTCTATACCAGTTTAAAACCAGCAGTAAACTACCCTTAAGGAAAAAAAGATTTATCCTTAAGGAAAAATATAATTTCCCTTAAGGGTAAATATTTCTAGCCTTAAAGGTAAAAGTTTAGCCCTTGATGGAAGCTAAACTTTTACCTGGAAAAAACTTATACTTTTTTATTCCTTTACTAATCGTTTCGTCTTCTTTTTTCAAAGAATGCCCGGGAGGCAGCAAAGAACAATACCACTGCGGCGGCATTTTCGACCACTACCATCCAGAAGGCACCACTATAACCGAAATGCTCGGCTACAACACCACCCAGAAGACAACCGATTCCGAATCCCAGGTCCCAACCGGTCAGAATACTGCTGTTGGCAGTACCACGCTGGTCGTGGCGGGCTACATTGATAAACATATTCAGGAAGGCTGGATACAGGTGACCATTTCCCAATCCTATCAATGCAGCTGAAAGATAGTAGGCTACCGGATGCTTGATGGCTACGAATATCGTAAAACCAACGAGCGATATCAGCATTCCTTCGGCAGCATTCTGGGTCAGCTTACCCTGACTCAAAGCCTTTCTGCCTTGCAATCTGCTCATGAACAATCCCATAGAGAGGATTGCAAAATAGGTTCCCGTTCCTCCGGTAATGCCTAATTCCTCCTTACTGTAAATGGCGAGATAGTTGCTCAATACACCCCAGCAGAAACCAAACATGCAGATGTTGATGGCCAACAGCCAGGCGCGGGTCAGGAAGAAGCGGTCGAGCGAGAGCTTCTCTTTGTTTCTGATGATTTCCTTCTCTGGAAGTTTCACCGTTCCAGCTATCACTACAGAAGCAATGGCCACCACAAAGGCTATCCAGAAAAGTACCATATAGCTACCCACCAGATTGTGCAGATAGATACCTATGGAAGGGGCTATCGCCATGGCGAAGTTGTTGCTCAATCCATAAAGACCGATACCCTCATTGCGTCTGCTCGATGGCAAGACATCGATGGCACAGGTACTGTTGGCAACAGTTACCGCTCCGAAAGGTCCACCATGCAGGGTTCGGCAGATGGCAAACATCAGGATAGTACTGGCTGCTATGTATCCTGCAAAGAAGATGGCAAAAGCCGTCAGACAGACCATCAGCACTTTCTTACGGGAAAATCCATCCACTACATATCCGCTAAAGGGACGGATGATGAGTGCCGCCACCGTATATCCGCTCAGAACAATGCCTATCACATCCTTCGTAGCCCCGAAAGTTTCACTCAGATAGAGTGGGAGGAGTGGGGTGAGGAGATAGAAGGCAAAGTAGAGCAGAAAGTTGGTGGTCATCACCTTGATGTAATTCGCATTCCAAAGTTTTTCTTTCATCTCTTCTGTATTTCTTAATTTCAAGATTCTACCCTATACTGAACTTTCGCATGTGGGGAAGTTAAGTGAAGTTAGGGAAGTTTATATTCTATTCTCCAACCAGGCATCAATGAGTTTGCGGGCAATCGACAATTTCTCCGGCAAAACAGGGAGATTGTCCTTGCTGAACCATTTGCCGCGGGAAAGCTCTTCCTTCTGAAGATGAATCTCACCATCTACATATTCGGCTGTATATCCTACCATCAAGCCACTTGGGAACGGCCATGGCTGGGAACCGAAATACTTGAGGTTCTTGATGGTCAGACCGGTTTCTTCCATTACCTCACGATGAACGGCTTCCTCCAGACTTTCACCTGTTTCCACAAAACCGGCTACCAAGGAATCGAAGTTACCCTTGAAGTTGCGGGCATGAACCAGCAGCACCTGATCGCCCTTCTTGATAAGAACGATGATGGCTGTAGCGAGAGAAGGCCAGACAGACTTGCCACACTCGGTACACTTCTTGCTGATATCTGTTGACATCTTCATCGGTGAACCGCATACACCGCAAAACTGGGTGTTCATATCCCAATAGTTCAGTTCCTGACATTTTCCCGCCTTCTGATACAACTCTGGGGAGAGCTTGTAAAAGCTAGGACGTAAACCGCACATCTCATATTTCGGATTGTCGGTTACGGGCTCTGGAATGGTGAAAGTCTTCACTTCCGTACCGTCATTCATCGGTGTGATATTGAGGATATGGGTCCAAGGCTTGGTTGCTATCGGACTTTCCTCACTACATGGAATCGTATAGGTTCCGTCTTCTCTCTTCTCTAGCAAGATATCTGTCTTGCAAAATATAAACCAATACTTCATTCTTTACTTTGAACTTTGAATATTGAACTTTGAACTTTATGATATGCTTTGACGGGTAGTTCCCGGCGGCTTTTGGGGACTAGTGGGCTATTGCTTTTTTCCGAAAAGCAACTCATAGTCACGCTGGGCTGCAGGCTTGGTCCATGCTTCCGGCACGAACTTCCAATTGTTGTTTGGCTTGGCTTCTACGGTTCCCATCTTTTCGATGGCCTCCATCAGGTAGTAACGCTGGTCGCGCTCACTGCGATAGATGATTCTGCTATCCAGACTATCCTTTGGAATACCGGCACCACGGGTAAGGAGCTCGCCGCCACCATTGCCACGATAACTGTTCACTGCCACCTTATACCATTTCTTTTCATCGAAAGGCTGGCCATTGCTCATACGCAGAATCTTCACCTTCTCGCCGTTTGGTTTGGTAACATCTACCTCATAATCGATGCCGGCAGCACTGTCAAAATTGAAGGAGAGGTTCTTGAAGCCCAGACGCTGCTGATCGCCCTTAGTCTGGGTGTCGAGCAGGAGCAGATGGTCATCAGGACTCTTCATCGTATTCACCCAGAGGTCATAGCTCATCTCCAGATGCTTGCGGATTTCCTCACCGGTAAGGCGCATCACGTAGAGCTGATTCTCATATTTATAGAGATTGAACATGTCACCAACGTAAATAGGTCCCGCCTTGATGGTAGAATTAAACTGGAGGGGCGCATTGAAGGCAATATCAGCATTCGTGATCTGAAGCTGCAGGTTGAGGATAAAATCATTGAAGGCGCAGCTGCCGAAGAAAGACTCGCGGCTGTGAATGGTATTCTTGAAAGTTCCGATCTGCTTGCTGACAAACTTGTTGATTTCTGCAATCTGTGGCTCGAATGCCTTCATGAAATCCTCATCAATAGGACATTTTGTCACATCTGGCAGACTGCCAACTATCTTTTTGTCTGTCACAACATACTGTTTCTTGCCATTCACCTTCTTCTTGTCCAGGGTAATGGTCACCTCGGCGTCTGCCACATTCAGGGCATTATTGGCAGGATCGAGACACACCACAGGCTTACCTTCCACATTCAGGATCGTCTCATTGCAGCGGGTATGGTCATGTCCGAAGAGTACCATGTCGAAGCCTGGCACCTCCTTTGCTACTCGCAGGGAGGCATCCTCCTCATATTCGGGAGTGACAATACCGCCATCCTTACCGCTGTGGAAGACACCGATGACAACATCCGGTTTCTCCTTCTCCTGGATAATCTTCATCCATTTACGGGCACTGGTCACCATATTCTCAAACTTCATTCCGCTCCAGAGATTCTCTGTCAGCCAGTTAGGAATAGCTGGAGTCAGCATACCGAGAACGGCTATCTTCACGCCCTCACGGTTCAGGATGATATAAGGCTTCACATAAGGCTTACCGGTCTTGGTATCAATGATATTGGCACCCAGCACCGGACAGTTTAACTCCCTGATCCACTTATCGTAAACCGCATGACCGGTCTCTACATCGTGATTACCGAAAGCCTGGGCATCATACTTCATATAGTTGACGACATCAGCTGCTACATTACGAGCCTGGGTGTTGACGTAATTATAGAAGTAGCAGGTAGGTTGTCCCTGAAGGATATCGCCATTTTCCAGGAGGATGACATTGTCCTTATAGGTCTTGCGCAGATCGTTTACATAAGAGGATACGCGTGCCAGGGTTCCTGCCTTCGGTTTGCGATTGATGAAATCGTATGGGAAGAAAGAACCATGGACATCACTCGTCTGAATCACTCTGAGTTTGACGGTGCGCGGCTGAGCCATTGCCTGCGAATTAAAAGTGAGCGCCAACAAGAGCGCTGCGAATAACTGTTTCATACTTTTTCTCGATTTTTTTGTTTCAACTGCAAAATTACAAAAAAGTTGGCAATTACGGCATACTTTTTGTTGGATTCTTATAAAAATCATAAAAATAGGAGGTATTATACTATGGCATTTGTAGATTATTACAAGATTCTCGGTGTAGATAAGAACATCCCGCAGAAGGATGTGCGCGCTGCATATCGCAAGCGTGCTAAACAGTTTCATCCGGATTTGCATCCTAACGACCCAAAGGCAAAGGCTAAGTTCCAGGCGCTGAACGAGGCGTATGAGGTGATTTCCGATCCGGAAAAGCGTGCTAAGTACGACCAGTACGGCGAACAGTGGAAGAATGTAGGAGGCTTCGGTGGTGGAGGCTATGATGGAGCTGCCGGCGGAGGTACCGCAGGTGGAAACCCATTCGAAGGCTTCGACTTCAGTGGCTTCGGTGGTGGAGGAGGCGGTTTCTCCAGCTTCTTCGAAAATCTCTTCGGCGGAGGTTGTGCCCGCAGTTCACAAGGTGCCGGTTTCGGTGGCTTTGGCGGATTCGGCGGAGCAGGTGCTGGTTTCGGTGCCGGTGCTGAATATGGTACAGGCGGATGCAACGGCGGCTGCGGTGGTCATAGCGCCAGAACGAATACGGGCGAGATGAACATGAATGTGAATATCGACATGTACACCGCACTGCTCGGTGGTGAGGGTATCATCACATTGAGCAATGGTTCGAAGATTAAACTGAAGATCAAACCAGAAACCCAGAACGGTACCAAGGTACGTGTTCGCGGCAAGGGTTATGACAGAGGTGATGGAACCTTCGGTGATCTGATGATTACCTATAACGTGAAGTTGCCTACTGGTCTGAATGAAAAACAGAAGGAATTGCTCCGACAGATGAAGGAAGCAAAGTAAAAGGAAAAAAGAAAGCTCCGATGGACTCAACAAATCCATCGGAGCTTTCTTTTTATATTGTTTTTGAATCTTATGATTCTTTTATATTGTTTTTGAACTACGAATCTTTTAATCAGAACAATTCTATTGCTGTGGCTCAGAAACCTTGTTCATATTGAAGGCAGAAACTTTGCCATCAGGTGAAACAACTGCAGAAATCTTAAAGAGTTGTTCCTTCTTGGTGCCATCTGTCAAATCTACGTCCTGACGGGCAGAGAACTGTACCTGATACTCATATTCCTCATCGCCAACCTCGCGCTTCTTTATCTGGTAGTCGTTGTTGATGTGCCAGTTCATATTGGCTACATTATCTTTATAGAGCTTGTCCATAAAGGTAACGACATCAGCCTTGGTAGCCGAGTTCTTACCAAGCAGGGAAGAGAGAATATCCTCGCAGGTAGCTGTCAATCCATCCGCATTACGGGAATTGATGCTCTGGAAGAACTGACGGAACAATCCGCTCACCATCTGCTTTTCTTCTGGCTGGAGGTCACGGCTCTTCACCTTCTTCAGGGCATTTTCTGCCTCTTCGATATGAGCACCATCTGTATGAGCATTCAGGTATGCCTGGTAGGCATCAGCTGTATCTGCAGCCTTAGCTACATTCCAGTCGAGGGAATCTATTTTAAGCAAAGCTTCCTGTTTGTGCAAACTGTTAGGATACTTCTGGAGATATGCTTCCAAAGCTTCTTTCGATCCGCTCACTACCGCATTGGTCCAATCCTGGTCGTTCTGCTTCAACAGGTCTAGATGAGCCATGATGGAATCGCGATGTGCTTCATCCGCATCCTTGTAGGTATCGAGATAACTCTGCAGTACCATCGGATCGCTGCTTTGCATCGCATACTCATAAGCTTCCATCTCCTTGTTGCGATTGGCACTGTCGTAGAAGTAATACATAATGCCACACGCCAAGACAGCAAAGATGAATGAGATGATGAAGATAGAGCGGGTGTTCTTTTTCTTCTGTGGTTCCTGAGGAGTATTGCCCTCTCCGCCATCATTTCCGCTCGCAGTAACACCAGGACGACGTACAGGAGGTACTGGTGGGACAGGAGGGGTTGGAGGGACAGAAGGAGCTGTTGGAGTTGTTGGAGTTGTTGGAGCCGCAGGAGCCTGCGGTGTTGCTGACGATGCTGCAGACGACACCGGTGATGTTGCTTCCGCAAGAGGACGAGTTACCCCTACTGCTATCTCATGGCAGTTTGGGCACATCTCCTGACTGCTGAAATAAACCTCACCGCAATGAGGGCATTTAGTGATTTTTCCAGCTATCTCAACGCCACAACTAGGACAGGTTGGAGCCTTGTCACTAATCTGGCGGCCACATTCTGGACATTTAATAATTGCCATAGTTTTATTTAAAGTTTATGTTTTACTAAAATATATTCTTGTTTCTATGCTTTCAGACCCTATTCACTCTTTACCTTAAAACTAATCATAAAGTTCAAAGTTCCAAGTTCAAAGTTCAAAGTTCCAATGTCTTATCTGTGTCTGAATCTAATCTCTCTCAATCGATGCCTGCCCATGAATCTGCTCTTATCCACGTAGCCATTGATACCGTTCAGCTTTCCCTTACCGGTATATTGCCACATTTCAAAGTCTCTTCCATCCTTGAGCACTGGTTCTCGCTTGGTATATTGTGCTATCATCAGTTTGTAACTGTCGAGCTTTCCCAAGAGATAATGGTCATAGAAGTTGGCACCCGTATAGATGAGCGGCTTCTGTTTGTATGCCTTTTCCACGAGATGCAGGAACTTAAAGAGTGAGTCGCAAAATTCTTCTGTTTCCAAACCACTCTTGGTCTCTACGTCAATCATAGGCAAGAGATCCTGGTCGCCCGGTCGGCATTGAGCCATGAAATTCTCCAACTGGGTCTTCTGCGGAATACGGGCACGGTAAAAGTGGTATGAACCCACCTTGAGTCCATATCTATGAGCCAGATCAATATTCTGCTTATATTTGCTATCTACATTGGTTCCACCTTCGGTAGCCTTCAGATAAACATACGCCATCTTGGAGTTATCGCCCACCGTTTCCCAGAACACATTGCCCTGATAGTGGCTGAGGTCTATGCCATGCACATGACTGCAGGTATCCTCGCATTGCACCTGCGCACTTGCGCATAGTGTTATAATAGATGATATTATTGTTATACAAAATCGTTTCATAGATGCAAAGGTACGAAAATCGCTTGAAATTCGTCACAGAGTATGCTTATTTTTTATATATTTTATATTATTCTTCGATTTCTGAGAGCGAGCGGTAGAAGTTATTGCAGAAATTGCTGATAGTTTCTATGGGCGCATATTCCAGATACCGCATACTGCGGCGCAGGTTTTTGCGCATCGTGCCACCGGTGGTGCGAACGAATCCAGCCTGGGTCTGCTCGAATAAAATTTCCTGCTGATCGAGACTATTATAATAAAGCGAACGGAGGGTCAGCTTGTAGGCACCACGTTCTACACGGCGCACGAAAGGTATCTCATCCTGTTCAAATTCGAAGAAAAGGATAAGTACACTGCCCTGCAACTGCGCCATACGCTGGATGCGGAGCTTGCGCAGCCAATTTTCCAGTTTTACGAAATCTACCTTGTCGCCCTTGGTGCGCAGGTAGTTTCCCATCTCGATGATGCCACCGAGATTAACGCCATTGGCTAATATTCCATTGATATTGGATACGATGATGCGAAGTAAATGAATGGTCTCAATAGAGGTGTCGATGGCATGACGCTCGTTTTCCTGTATGCTGGCTAAACGTCGGTTCAGGAAACCATTGTTCATGCGTACTTCACCCGCAGGCACATCGCTGAGGTTCTTCATCATCTGGGCTATCTTCTTCTGCTTGAAGGTAGTCATCGGTTCCATCTCCTCCTTCGTATGAAAGTGATCGGAACGCAGCTTGACAAAAAGGTTTCTCTGTAAAAAATCCATCGTGTATTCATTTAAAAGTTAAACAATTGGCAATAAGCTACTTCCATTCTAGCTGTATCGCTTCGGGTAACGAAATAGTATCGAAAACAGCGCAGCTATACCGATAGCCAGAGGATAATAGAGGTATGGAAGGATATCCATCGGACTCAGATTGGCAAGACCTGCTGCCAGAAGCATCTGTACTCCGTAAGGTATCAAGCCCTGAACCGTACAGGAGAAAGTATCGAGGATACTGGCTGCCTTGCGGTTGTCAACTCCAAACTTATCACCGATTTTCTTGGCTATATTGCCTACCGTGAGGATGGCAACCGTATTGTTGGCAGTGCATACATTGACCATGGAAACCAGTGCGGCAATAGACAGTTCGGCTCCTCGCTTGTTGCTGACGTGTGCCGTAATCTTGTCGATGATATAATTGATACCGCCATTCTCACGGATGATTTCGAGCATGCCACCCGCCATCATTGCGATGATGACCAGTTCGCCCATACCGATGATTCCGTTACCCATGGCTGAGAACCAGCCGAAGAGATCGTAACCTCCGGTAGCACCCAGGAGCTGACAGCTTATACCTATCACACCACAGAGCAATGTTCCCATCGTAAGAACCGCCATTACATTCATACCCGCCACAGCAGTGACAAGCACTACCAGATAAGGGACTACCTTGACATATTCTACCTCCGGAATATCAGTAGGTGCCTGCAGACCGATACCCATCACGGCATAGATAGCCAGTACTATTACGGCGGCAGGTACTACGATAAGAGAGTTGACACGGAACTTATCGCTCATCTTGCAATTCTGAGTCTGGGTAGCAACTACCGTGGTATCAGAGATAAAGGAGAGATTGTCTCCAAAGTAAGCTCCACCAACGATGATAGCTGTCATCATACCTGTATTAACGTCCATGGAGTGGGCGAGTCCCGCAGCTATCGGAACAAGTGCCACAACAGTACCTACACTTGTTCCGATGGATACGGAGATAAAGCAGGCTGCCAGAAACAGTCCCGGCAGAATCATACTTGCCGGAAGAATGCTGAGTGCAAGATTGACTGTTGCATCGACAGCTCCCATCGCCTTAGCCGAAGCTGCGAAGGAACCTGCCAATACATATATCCACAACATGAGCATCAGATTGTTGGCACCGGCACCCTTGCTATAGGTATCTACACGACTCTTGATGGGCATACCACCAGAAATCGCTATGGCATAGATACTGGAGATCATAAATGCCACGGTAAGCGACAAGTTAGTATCCTTATGACTGGCATCTACTGAATAGACGGTGAATGCCACGATGAGGACAATCAATAAAAACAATGGCGACAACGCCAACAATCCTTTCTTATTACTCATGTTTCTTTTTAAGTTATTACAATGTTACTCCATTCTTGAAAATGGAAATCTCACGATAGCCGTTGTACTCGTTGCGGGCTTCCTCGCCACTGGCAACTGCTATGATCTTATCGATGAACTTGTTTGCCAACTCCTTCATATCGGTGCCTTCAACCAGTTCTCCGGCATTGAAGTCAATCCAATTTGGCTTGTTCTGGGCAAGCTTGCTATTGGTTGAAATCTTCATGGTTGGAACGAATGTTCCGAATGGGGTACCACGACCCGTTGTGAAAAGCACAAGCTGACAGCCTGCTGAAGCCAATGCGGTTGCTGCCACGAGGTCATTGCCTGGTGCTGACAAGAGGTTCAGACCTGTTGTCTCCAAACGGTCACCATACTGCAGCACGCCACTGACAGGAGCACGACCGCACTTCTGGGTACAACCCAGTGCCTTATCTTCCAGAGTAGAGATACCACCTGCCTTGTTACCTGGAGAAGGATTCTCACCAACAGGCTCACCATGACTGAGGAAGTACTCCTTGAAATCATTGATGAGATGAACGGTCTTGTCGAAGAGTTCCTTGTTCTCACAACGGTTCATCAGAATAGTCTCAGCACCAAACATCTCAGGCACCTCGGTAAGGATGCTGGTTCCGCCCTGAGCAACCAACCAGTCTGAGAATTCACCAACGAGAGGGTTGGCAGTGATACCACTGAAGCCGTCAGAACCACCACACTTCAAACCTACGCGAAGCTTGCTTACCGGTACCTCCTCACGCTTATCCTCCTTAGCCTTGGCATAGAGATTACGGAGAATCTTCATTCCTTCTTCGATCTCATCACCCTCAACCTTCTGGGTTACCAGGAGCTTGATGCGATCCTGATCGTAATCGCCCAACATCTTCATGAAGTCGTCAGGCTGATTGTTCTCACAACCCAATGAGAGAACGAGAACAGCACCAGCGTTCGGATGCAGACAGATATCACGGAGAATCTTGCGGGTGTTCTCGTGGTCGCCGGAAAGCTGAGAGCAACCGAAATTATGATGCCAAGCGTGGATGGCATCAATGCCCTCACAGCCAGTCTCCTTCTTCAGGAGCTCTACGAGTTTCTCGGCAACACCATTCACGCAACCTACGGTTGGTACTACCCACACCTCGTTTCTTACACCTACTTCGCCATTCTTGCGTACATAGCCCTGGAAGGTACGTGATTCCTTGGCAATGTCCAACTGCTCATCTACTGGATTATAGGTATATTCCAGCGTACCGGCAAGGTTGGTCTTGAGATTGTTCTCATTCACCCATTCACCCTGCTTCAGATTCTGCTTGGCATGACCGATAGGGTAGCCATACTTGATGATGTTCTGTCCCTCGGCAGCATCATCGATGAGCACCTTATGACCAGCTGGAGTATCCTGCAAGAGAGTGATACTCTTGCCATCCACCTCGATAACCTCGCCCTTCTGCATAGGACGCAAACAAACCACTACCGAGTCGGCAGGGTTAATCTTGATAAAGCTTGATAGTTTCATTCTGTAGTTTTGTTTTTGTTTATTTATCATTTATAATTCTATTCTTGTCTCTTCATTTCCGCCTTAGATCTGCGTCCTGCGGTAGAAATCGATATTCTCCTTCATCAGCAGCTCAATAGGCATGTAATTCACCGGATTCACCTTCTTCTTGAGAACGATGGCACGGAAGAGGGTATCCACGCAATAGTAGCCCTGCATATAGGCATGCTGTGCGATGAGGAACGAGATACTGCCCTCGCGAAGACATTTTGCATTCTTGCCCACCATATCATAACCCATGATCTGTACATCACGACGATTGGACTTAAGGAGATAATCTCCCACGATATGCGCCTTCGATGTCATTGTTATGCAATGATGTGTAGCAGGATGTTCATCAAAGTACTGACCCAGCATCTTCTGGTACTCGTTGCGGGTTCCATTGAGCGGAAGATCAAGCACATTGATGACAATCTGTGGGAAATGATCGTGCATATAATGACGGAATCCCACCTCACGGTTATCCTGCTGCTTGCTGACCACATGGCCATCCTTGGTCTGTCTCATCAGCATCACTTCTTTCTCATTGCCCGCAAGCATCATCAGCATCTTAGCTGCAAAGTAGCCAGAGCAGAACGAATCCTGTCCATAGAAGGAGAGAGGGCGCAAGTCTGGCATATAAGAATCGAGCAGGATAAATGGAATACCCTTTTGATGCAACTGGTCTGTAAAACCACGTGTCACTTCCAAAGATGATGGTACTATGATAACACCTTCCGGATTGGCATCAAGAATCTCTTGTGAAACAGCCTTGAAAGAATCCTCACTGGAACGCTCGTAGAATCGAATCTCTAAATCGATATGGAAATCCCGGCGCTGGTCTTCGCACTTTCGGGCACCTTCTTCTATCTCTTCCCAATAGGCTTCCGATTCATGCTTCGGTATCAGAAGATGAAAAGTATAAGCCTTGTTGTATGCCAATGCACTGGCATACATATTAGGTTGATAATTCATTTCCTTGAGCGCTTGTTCCACCTTCTCACGAGCCGGCTTCGACACGTTCGGGCGGTCGTGGAGCACACGGTCCACTGTTCCTACAGATACGCCTGCTCTTTCGGCGATATCTTTGATTCTGATTCTTTCGGCCATTGTTTTTAAGTTTATGGTTTGAGCACATCGCACGCACATTATTATATAGTAGGAGACTTTTATCTAGAAAGACGACAGCGTTCCTTTCATAACTGTGCGCACAAACTGTGCTTTTTTACTATGTTTTGTTGAACTCTGGTTTGTGTGCGGTCACACCATCAGCATTCGGGCGCAAATATACAACATTTTTTTGAATTGTGCGAATGCACAGCTCTTTTTTTGCACAAAAATCGAAAAAAAAGGAGAAAAAAAGGGGAAAAGTGAGAAAAATACGAAAAAATAGGGCGATAAATGAAAAAAACTGCGATTAAATTTTGGTATTCGAGAAATTATAGCTATTTTTGCCAACGGTTACGGACAACTACAACAAAATTGTCTATTAGTAAACAAACAATAAAAACAAAGAAATTAAAACTATCAAACAATGGCAAAGATTGTAACATTAGGCGAGATTATGCTTCGTTTGTCACCAGAAGGCAACGATCGTTTCATCCAGAGTGAGTCACTTCGCATCATCCCTGGTGGTGGTGAGGCTAACGTTGCTGTTAGCCTTGCTAACTATGGTCACGATGCATATTTCGTATCAAAGTTGCCAAAGCACGAGATTGGCCAGATTGCAGTAAATGGTCTTCGTCGTTACGGCGTCAATACTGAGTTTATCGCCCGCGGTGGTGATAGAGTAGGTCTCTACTATGCAGAGACAGGTGCTTCTATGCGCCCATCTAAGGTTATCTACGACCGTGCTCACAGCGCTATCGCAGAGGCTGATCCTTCTGATTTCGACTTTGACAAGATAATGGAGGGTGCTCAGTGGTTCCACTGGAGCGGAATTACTCCTGCTATCAGCGATAAGGCTGCAGAATTGACCAAGTTGGCTTGTGAGGCTGCTAAGCGTCATGGCGTAACAGTATCTGTTGACCTCAACTTCCGCAAGAAGCTCTGGACATCAGAGAAGGCTATCTCTGTGATGCGCCCATTGATGCAGTATGTAGATGTTTGCATCGGTAACGAGGAAGATGCTCAGCTTTGCCTGGGCTTCAAGCCTGATGCTGACGTAGAAGGCGGCAAGACTGATGCTGAGGGTTACTATGGCATCTTCAAGGGTATGATGGAAGAGTTCGGCTTCAAGTATGTCGTTTCTACGCTCCGTGAGTCTCTTTCTGCTACTCATAATGGCTGGAAGGCTCTTATCTATGATGGTAAGGAGTTCTATCAGAGCAAGCACTACGATATCAACCCTATTATCGACCGCGTAGGTGGTGGTGACTCTTTCTCTGGCGGTTTGATCCATGGTCTCCTGACTAAGGAGACTCAGGGCGAGGCACTTGAGTTCGCTGTTGCTGCTTCTGCATTGAAGCACACTATCCCTGGCGACTTCAACTTGGTTTCTGTTGACGAGGTTGAGAGCCTTGCTGGCGGTAACGCTAATGGTCGTGTACAGCGATAACACTTAACATTAAACATTTAACATTAAAACAAAAAGATGGCAAAGTTTAGCAAAATGCAGGTCATGGCAGCTATGAAAGAGACTGGTATGGTTCCTGTATTCTTCAATAAAGATATCGAAATCTGCAAGAACGTGATCAAGGCATGCTACGAGGGTGGCGTTCGCGTATTTGAATTCACCAACCGTGGCGATTTCGCTCACGAGATTTTCGGTGAGTTGGTAAAGTGGGCTGATAAGGAGTGCCCAGAGATGATCTTGGGTGCTGGTACTGTGGTTGATGCTGGTACAGCTTCCTTGTATCTCCAGTTGGGTGCAAACTTCATCGTTGGTCCTAACTTCAACCCTGACATTGCTCCAGTATGTAACCGTCGTTTGGTGCCTTATTCACCAGGTTGTGGTTCTGTAACAGAGATCAACAATGCTCAGGCAGCAGGTTGCGATGTAACCAAGGTATTCCCTGCAGGTAATGTAGGTGGTCCTTCATTCGTTAAGAATGTAATGGCACCATTGCGTTGGAGCAACATCATGGTAACAGGTGCAGTAGAGCCAACAGAGGAGAACCTTACTCCTTGGATCAAGGCAGGTGTTCTCTGTGTAGGTATGGGTTCTAAGCTCTTCCCTAAGGAGACTGTTGCTGCAGCAGATTGGGCTGCCATCACAGCCAAGTGCCAGGAAGCTTTGGGCTACATTGCTAAGGCACGTGCATAATCAGAATGCATAAAAGATTTCATCATATTTATGGCATCGCCATCATCTGTATGATGGTGGCGATGTTTGTTTTTTCAGCTTGTTCGCCATCGCATAAGGGCGAAGTAGATGAGCTGAATTATCTTTCTTATGCGCTTCACTATCGTAACCTTGATTCTACTAAAGTATTGGCAGAGAAGGCTTTGACTCTTTCCGAAGACTATCCTGCCGGATATGCGGAGGCTTGCAATAACCTGGCTTTTGTGGCTATTGCCAAGATGGATTACCATACTGCCAAGCAATGGCTTGACAAGGTAAACGAACGCAGTGACAACCAGATAGAACTCCTTATTGCCGACGTTCAGAATATGCGACTCTGTCAGCGTGAGGCCCGCAACAAGGATTTCTACAGCTTTAGAGAAAAAGCCATCCGTAAACTGCGAAGAATCGGTGAGGAAATAGATAACCTTCCTCTTCGGGAGCGTCAGCGCGCCATTTATGCGAAGAGTGAGTTTGATATCGTTGCTGCCACCTATTTTTATTATGTACAGCTAGACAAGCCGATGCTCAATGCGCTGGCAGATCTTGACCCGGATGAAGTGGAACAGGATACGGCACAGTATCTCAACTATCTTTATAATATGGGAGCTGGTGGCGCCATCACTCATGGCACCCCACAGGAAATCTGTCAGGCGGAATTTGATATGCTCATTCGCCTCTACTTTTTGGCAAGTGGCAGCAATCCTTATCCATACTGGCAGGCAAACGCACTGCAATCTATCAGCGAACATATTCAGGATCCGGAACAGCGTGATTTCCTGGTAAAAAACAATCTGCCGGCTTTCCAGTATCTCAATGTTGAACAGATGCCTTTGGAACTTCTGGCAGGAAACTTTGCGCAACGCGCACTCAATATCTTTTCTGAATATGGAGACGTTTACCAGACGGCAGGAGCATACCGCACACTGGCAGAATGCTACTGGCAGATCAAGGATTATAAATCGGCAGGCGATTGCCTGAATAGGGCACTCAACCAGAACAGAGCCATCCAGCAGGCACCCGACCTGGTGGCATCTATCCGGGAAAGACTCAGCCTGGTTTATTCCGCCATCGATGATAAGCCGGAAAGCGATTACAACCGCAATATTTACCTCGATTTGCAGGAGCAGAGCCGACAAGACAGGCAGTTAGAAGCGCGTGCCACTCAGTTGGACAACAACGCCGTCCAGCTGAACACGATGATTGCTGCGGTAATCTTTATGATAGTCCTGGTTATGATCTTGCTCTATGTATTCGACAGAATGAAGCGCCGCAATACCAAGGAAAGTTCTGTAGAATCCCTGCTGATACCTTTACATGAATGGGAAGAACAGAACATACAGCATATCAATTCGTTATCAGAAAAGCATGAAGAATTGGAAGAAGCCAAGAATATGGTCCAGCTTCATATATCTGACAATAGACGCCGCAACCTGGAACAGCGTGCCAAGCTTTCTTTGGTCAATAGCATCACCCCGTTTATCGACCGTATGATCCATGAGGTAGATAGGCTGATGAAGGGTGATGATCCTGAAGAAGTGAAACAGGAGCGATATACCTATATCTCAGAGTTGACAGACAAGATCAACCAATATAATTCGATTCTCACCGATTGGATACAGATGCGCCAGGGAGCCATCAATCTCCGCATTGAGAGTTTCCCGCTCCAGCCACTTTTCGATATTGTTGCCAAGGGAAAAATGAGTTTTCAAATGCGTGGGGTCAAACTGACCGTACAGCCTACAGATGCCACGGTAAAGGCAGACCGTACGCTGACACTATTCATGATTAACACCATCGCCGACAACGCCAGGAAGTTTACACCTGCAGGAGGTGAGGTCGTGGTTAGTGCCAAGAGCCATCAGGCATTTGTAGAAATATCTGTAGAAGATACGGGAAAAGGTATGGATGAAGAAACACTGGAGCATATCTTCGACCGCACCTATACCGGCGGACATGGATTCGGATTGCTCAACTGTAAGGGCATCATCGATAAGTACAAGAAAATCAGTTCGCTTTTCTCTCCTTGTAATATTCAGGCAGAGAGTGAGCCTGGAAAGGGTAGTAGGTTCACTTTCCGACTGCCTTGCGGTATTCGGAAAATGCAAATGATACTGATGCTTGCCTTGATGCTGATAGGTTGTAATATCCCATCTGCCGTACAGGGAAGCATCCGGAATAAGGTCTCTATGCACAGAACTGACAAGCACAGAACTGACAGGCACAGGGGCAATAAGCAGACATCGCGATTGCTGCAAAAAGCAGCATCCTATGCCGATAGTGCCTATTTCAGTAATATCAATGGTACCTACGAGCGGACCCTGGCTATGGCAGATTCGTCTCGCAGCTATCTCAACCGATACTATCTGACATTGAATCCTGATGGGAAATATCTGATGGTGGCACATCCCATGAAAGGAACCGCTGCCGAAATCCAATGGCTGCACGACAGTTTGCCAACCAACTACGAGATCATACTCGATATCCGTAATGAGAGTGCCGTGGCAGCGTTGGCGCTCCACAAATGGGAACTATACGATAGTAACAACAAGGTATATACACAGCTTTTCCGTGAACGGAGTGCGGATAATTCGCTCGATAACTACGTAAGAACCATGCAGACTTCAGAAAACTCGAAGGCGGTAGCCATCGTCTTGCTGATTATCCTGCTGTTACAATTGCCACTGGCATACTATCTGCTATACTATCGCCACATCCTCCGTTATCGCTATGCCGTAGAAAAGATCAATGGCATCAACAAGGTGTTGCTCAGTGGTGATTCCAACACGGATAAGCTGAAACAGATTACCGGAATCTGGACTCCATCCGGCAGCAATAACATACGTAACGTTCAGCTTTTTCCTCAGCTCAACAAGGTGGTGGAACGTATCTCGCAGGCACTGAAGCAAAGCATTGATATGCAGCAGAATGAGGCTACGAATATAGAAATGGCTGAAGACGAACTGCATCGTGCCGAGTATGAAAACGGAAAGTTGCACATTGCCAATTCCGTACTCGATAACTGTCTCTCTACGCTCAAGCACGAAACGATGTATTACCCATCGCGAATCAGACAGCTTATCGACAGTACACCTGAGGATGTTACTTCCCTGCAGGAGTTGGTGGATTACTACAAGGCAATATATACGATGCTCAGCGCACAGGCAATGGAGCAGGTGGAAGGAACCGTGAAATGCGACGCAGACTTGCTGGCATATCTCAGGAAACTGATCACTGGCGGAGTGAAGAACTTCACTTATCAGGAAGCAGCCGCATCATCCGCCTATGTCACCTGCCAGTATATTCTTCCAGATATTCCATTTGACGCAACTCGGCATCCACATCTTTTCACACCGCTCACCTGCGATATGAAATATCTGGTGGCACGCCAGATTGTGAGAGAAATAGGGGAGGCAACCAACCTGCGTGGCTGCGGCATTCTTGCCAAGCCGTCATCAGACGGCAAACTCATGATAGAAATTGTTTTACCTGAAAAAATAATAAAGACAAAGATATGAATAAATTTAAGGTTATTATAGTAGAAGATGTGCCTCTGGAATTGAAAGGCACAGAAGGAATCTTCAAGAACGACATACCCGAAGCTGAAATCATCGGCACTGCGGATAGTGAAATCGCTTATTGGAAACTCATCAAACAGCAAAAGCCAGACCTTGTACTGCTTGATCTTGGCCTGGGTGGCTCCACCACTGTTGGAGTAGAAATTTGCCGTAGCACGAAGGAACAGTATCCTGATGTGAAGGTCCTGATCTTTACCGGTGAGATTCTCAACGAGAAGTTATGGGTAGATGTACTCGATGCAGGCTGTGAAGGCATCATCCTCAAGAGCGGAGAATTGCTGACCCGTGGTGACGTGGCTTCCTGCATGAGTGGAAAGAAACTGGTTTTCAACCAGCCGATTCTCCAGAAAATCGTTGATAGATTCAAGCAGAGCGTAGGAAGCCAGCTGATGCATCAGGAGGCGATGATCAATTACGAGATTGATGAGTACGACGAGCGATTCCTCCGCCATCTCGCCCTGGGTTATACCAAGGAGCAGATCACGAACCTGCGAGGTATGCCATTCGGAGTGAAGAGTCTGGAAAAGCGGCAGAATGAACTCGTACAGAAGCTCTTCCCTGATGGAAATAATGGCATGAGCGTGAATGCGACCCGACTCGTGGTACGCGCCTGCGAGTTACGCATCATCGATATTGATAATTTGCAGGCTGATGAAGAATAGTCATACATTCAGCAGGATATGTGGCTATGCCATGTTCCTGCTGATACTGGCACAGATCGTACTGGTGCTGGCTTCCTGGCTCATCACTGCCGCTATGCCCGATGTCTTTCCCCGGTCATTGCTCAGCCCGGAAGGTATCCGATGGTTCTTCGGCACTTTCACCGCCAACCTGCAGTCACCTTGGCTGGTATGGCTATTGCTGATCAGCATTGCCTGGGGAACGCTACGGGCTAGCGGCTTGTTAAACTACGACCATAAGGTTTACCGACAGCGCAATGCCTTGCGGTTGGTTTGCCTGGAATTCGTCCTGTTTATCGGTGTGATGCTGTTGCTCACGCTCATCCCTCATGCCATCCTGCTCAATGTAATGGGAGGATATGCCTCCAGCAGTTTTTCCAGAAGCATCTTGCCCTATATCTGTTTTATGGTCATTGTCATGGCACAGTCTTTCGGCGTAGTCAGCCAAAGACTGAACAGTATTGAGGCAATGGGAGAGGCAATGGCGGATGGGGTACGCCTGTCAGCTCCTCTCTTTATCATCTATATACTTGTCATTCAATTATATAGTTCTGTAGATTATCTTTTTTGATGATCTTTGATAGTACATCAATTCATCATACTAAAAAATCAAAGGGGCATCCCAATCACTTGGAATGTCCCTTCTTTTGGTATATATTTGGTTTGATAAATTGGTCTTAACTATCTTCTGCCACCGAATGATCCGCCGCCATTATTGCTCTTGCTACGGAAAGAACCACCTCCAAAGGAACTGCGGGCACCATTGCTGCCTCCGCCAAAGGAACGGCTTCCACTGTTGAATGAACGGCTGTTATTCAACGAATTGCCGCCACGGTTTCCGCCGAAAGATCCCCTGCTTGGAGTACTGGAACGTGGTGTGAAACCATTATTAAACGAACGGCTGTTGTTGGTAGAGCCACTGCCGAATCCGCTTCGGTTATAACCTCCGAAAGAACCACCGCCACGGACACCACTTCCAAAGGTAGCATTATTTTGGCGACTGTTGCCGATAGAATGATCACGTGTAACCGTAGTTCTTGTACTGCTCTGACGATTGAGGTTACCGAACGTCTTGCCACGACCATAATCGCCACGGTTGAATCCATCACGCATACCGAATCTTGGTTCCTGACCTCGAACACCGATAGGGCGCGGACCGCCGAATTCACGTCCGTGATACCAGCTTCTGCCACCATTCATTCTCCAGCTGTGTCCACCACGATATACAGCATAGAAATGAGGTCTTCCGAAGAAGAAGTAATCTCTGCGTGGGTAGCGTGCATAGATGCCGAAGTGGAAGTAACCACCATCCCAGTAAAGAGGACGGTAGAAATAGCTTGCGGCACAGAATGAGCGATACTGCCAATCCAGAAGGATATAGCTCAAGTCGAGATTACGCTGACGCCAATAGATGCCGTAGAGATCGTCGTAGGTATCTACGCCCATCAGATAGTCGAGGTTCACCTCATAGGCTGCCTCATACTGATCATCTGTCAGATTCAGCTCGTAAGCCATCTTGTCTGTCAGAAACAGAGCCTGCTGGCGAGCCTGTTCATAACTCATTGCTGATGCAGAAGTGAATGTCATCATGAACATTGCTACTAGTGCTATGATTAACTTCTTCATAATCTTATCTTATTTTATATGTTAAACTTCCATTTTCCAGGAAACCATCAGATTCCAGAATCATCGTCAATTCCGTCATCTTTCTGATTTCTGCTGCAAAGATAAGGCGATTTATGGAGGTATAGTAAGGATTTTCCCTAAACCGATAGAGGAATTTCCCTAAACGATGCTTTTCATAACCACTATTTATCATAACGTCCCTTAAAAGTAAAAAAGTAGGGGCTCTCTTCATACTTAGAAAGAGAGCCCAACTTATAGCTTATTTCAATACAAACACCTTGGTTTCGTGAGCTTTCACGGTGCCTTTCCATCTGTTTGCCTTCTTAGCAATGTCGCGATGCTGCCATACATCTCTTACCAGATACTTGCCGTTTAAGCCCAACTGCTTGAAATCTGCCTGAATAGACTTATCTTTATCACCACAGTTAAGAATGGCAACGGCATGAGAACCATTTGCCAAAGGACGAACATAAATCTGATGATCAGCCTGATTTACCTTGCGCTCAGCAGCCTTGCCCAACGGATCCTGATCAATGGCGATGATTTCCTTGTTCAGGAGAATGCGCTTATCCTCAGCAGAAAGCTTTCTGAGGTCGTTGCTCAATGCCAGTACTGATGACATCATGCACCACATACTCATCTGGGTCTGATACTCAGTATAGCTGCAGCCAACTCCACCCAGATCACTGGATGGTCCGCCCTTGCCATTCAATCCCACAACCAGCATATCCATATCAGGCCACTGTCCGTGGCGAACATCCTTGGCGAGCGGTGCTGTGATATTCACGATATCGAGAATACCCATACCGCCTTGCTTCACGATATCTTTCCACATATCTCTTACATCATAGCTGGTTCTCCAGAGCGAACCGCCTACCTGCTCGCACCATTCTTCGCAGTTGCGCTGTCCCCATTCGCAGATACCTAGAACGATGTTTCTACCCGACTTGCTCAAAGCCTGAGCCATCGCATGATAGCGTTTACGGGCTGTGGCACTGTCCTCCGGAGCATTGCAGTAGTCATATTTCAGATAGTCGATACCCCATGAAGCAAAGGTGCGGGCATCCTGCTCCTCGAAACCATAACTGGCTGTCCATCCACCGCAGGTAAGCTGGGCTGCATCTGAATAGATACCCAACTTCAATCCCTTGGAGTGAACATAGTCGGCAAGCGCCTTGATACCATTCGGGAACTTCTTTGGGTCTGGAATGATGTTATTATGGCGGTCACGACCTCCCTGCCACAAGTCATCTATAAAGATGTATTCGTAACCGGCATCGCGGAAACCATGTTCTACCATGGCATCGGCAGTTTCCTTGATCAGCTGTTCACTGATGTCACCTTTAAAGAGGTTCCATGTCATCCATCCCATAGGAGGAGTTTTTGCTAATTGGTTGCGCTCCAGCAGCGTTTCGCTTTTCTGGGCAAAAGAAGATGTTGCCAATAAGGCAGCAAAAGCAATAGATAAGATTTTCTTCATATTGAATTTTAATTATATGGTTTATTCCAATATGCAAAGGTACATCTTTTTTCTAAAAAAACGTTAGTTCTTAAACATATTTAATACTTTGTTCCCCTTACATTCGCCATTATTTCATACCTTTGCAAAAAAATAACAAAAAGAAGAAGATATGAAAAAGAAAGATGGTATGACAGGATGGCTCATGAAATGCAGTAGCAGCTGTCTGATATTCATGGGATGCAGTCTGATGATTACGGGATTCTGCCTGCTGTTGACAGGATGTACGGAAAAAGCCAGGAAGATGGAAAAGAAGAATATCAAGGTGGAAACAATCTCTGTAGGAAATACAAACCTGGGGGGAACGAAAGACTATGTGGGTACCATCGAGGAAAAGATGGGATCAACACTCAGTTTCGAAATCGCCGGAAATATCACTTCCATCCGTGTAGATGAGGGTGACAGAGTCAGCAAGGGCCAGTTGCTTGCCACCATCAACCCTACTACCGTGAAGGAGGCTCACCGGGCTACCCTCACCACCCTGAAGCAGGCAGAAGATGCCTACAGGAGATTCCTGCCCCTCCATCAGTCGGGAACCATCTCGGATATGAAATGGGTGGAGATAGAAAGTAAACTGGAGCAGGCGAAGGCTGCCGAAAGCATCGCCCGTCAGCAACTCTCCCACTCCACACTCACCGCTCCGTTTTCTGGCGTCATCGCTGCCAAGAATGTGGATATGGGAACCTACGTGCTTCCTGGTCAGCCCGTGCTGAAACTCGCCAATGTGGCTCAGGTCAACGCCAAGGTTTCCGTACCCGAAGCAGAAATCTCGCATCTCCACGTAGGCGACAAGGTAAAGCTGACGGTTGCCGCTCTTTCCGGAGCCGTCTTCTATGGAACCATCTCAGAAAAAGGCATCGATGCCAACCCTATCTCGCATACCTACGACATCAAGGTGGGCATCACCAATCCGCAGGGTCGCCTGCTCCCGGGTATGGTCTGCAACGCCCAGATTCAGGGCAGCGCAGCAGCACCGGCTCATATCATCGTTCCGCCGCAAAGCGTTGAATTGGATGTAGATAACTCCCGATTCGTTTGGACCGTAGTAAACGGCAAGGCGCACCAGCAACCTGTAACCATAGGCGATTTCGAGGGAGACGGCATCATCATTCTCTCGGGACTTCATACTGGCGACCAGGTCATCATCAATGGTCAGCAGAAGGTATCAGAAGGTATGAAGGTGGATACCGGAAAGAGTAACAACCGATAAATTGTGGAGGGAAAAGATATGAATCAAGACAAAAATCAAGATACAAACAAGCCGAGGATTCCGCAGAAGGACACCGCCCTTCACGACCATATCAAGGCTCGCATTACGAGAAAACCCAACCGCATCATCAAGCGTTCGTTCATCGAATCGGCGATGTGCAACCATAATATCGTGATGCTCCTCATGGGTATGCTCGTTTTCGTGGGCATTCTGGGCATCTGCATCATGCCTAAGCAGGAAATGCCGCAATTCACCATCCGCCAGGGTGCCTGCGTTGCCGTATATCCCGGTGCCACATCCGATGAGGTGGAAGAACGGGTAGCGAAACCGCTGGAGAATTTCATCTTCGGATACAAGGAAGTAAACAAGAAGAAGACCTACACCCAGAGCAAGGACGGCATGCTGATCGTATTTCTGGAACTCAACGATGATGTAGAAGACAGGGATGCCTTCTGGAGCAAGTTCAAGCACGGACTGCAGGTCTTCAAGGCATCACTCCCATCAGGCGTTCTCGCCCTGCAAGCTGTGGACGACATCGCCGATACCTCTGCCCTGCTCATCACGATGGAGAGCAAGCAGAAAACCTATCGGGAACTGAACACCTACATCGACCGGTTGAAGGACCGCCTGCGCCGCATCGATGCCATCTCCAACCTCCGCACCTACGGACTGGAGAACGAACAGATCAGTATCTATCTGGACCAGAACAAGTTGGCGAAATACGGCATCGGTTCCTACAAGGTACTCAACCAGCTCGCCCTACAGGGCTTCACCACCATGAGTGGAAACCTGGAGCTGGGCAACCTCAACCTGCCCATCCACATCACCGACTCCTACAACAACGAGCGCGATGTGGCAGAGCAGATTGTCTATTCCGACCCCAAGGGCAACATTGTGCGGCTGAAGGATATTGCCCAGATCAGGAGAGAATATCCCAAATTGAGCAAATACATCAAGAGCAATGGCAACAAATGCGTGCTCCTCTCCATCGAGATGCGACCGGGCAATGATATCGTGAAGATGGGAAAAGACGTTCACCAGGCGATGGATGAGTTTGAGCAGACCCTGCCCGATGATGTGCATATCAATACCATCACCGACCAGAGCAAGGTAGTGAGCGAATCAGTGCTCAACTTCCTTCGCGAACTGCTCATCTCGGTCATCTCCGTCATCATCGTGGTCATCCTGCTTATGCCACGCCGCGTGGCAGAGGTATCCGCCCTCAGCATCCCGATCACCATCTTCTCTTCGGTGGGTATCTTCTATCTTTTCGGTATGGAACTGAACACCGTCACCCTGGCAGCCCTCATCGTAACCCTGGGTATGGTGGTGGATGATTCCGTTGTCATTATCGACAACTATATGGAGAAGCTGGGGCACGGCATGTCGCGCTGGCACGCAGCCATCGCTGCCCCACGCGAGTTTTTCATGTCAGTACTCTCCGCCACGCTCAGTATCTCGCTCACCTTCTTCCCGTTCCTCTTCACCATGCATGGTGATATGGGCGATTTCGTCAAGTCGTTCCCTTGGGCGATGTTCATCATCCTGAGCATCTCGCTCACGGTTTCGCTGCTGCTTACACCTTATTTACAATATAGGGTGATTCATCAGGGCATCAGCAGTCAGCCTACTCCCAACGCCCGGAAGAAACCGCTCGATTATCTGCAGATGGGTTACACCTGGCTGTTGAAGCACTGTTTCGCCAGTCCTCGCATCACCCTCATCGTGGGCGTGGTGCTGGTAAGCATCGGTGCCGTCATCTTCGTGAATCTTCCGCAGCGAATGATGCCTATTGCCGAGAGAAACCAGTTTGCCGTGGAGTTCTATCTTCCTAACGGAACCACAGCCGATAGAACTGCACAGGTAGCTGATTCGATGGCTCACGTCCTGCAGCGCGACTCGCAGGTAACGGCGGTAACCACGTTTATCGGACAGGGTTCGCCCCGTTTCCATACCACCTACGCTCCGCAGATTGGAGGTCCCAACTTTGCCCAGTTCATCGTGAATACAGTAGATAACGGTGCCACCGAAGAGGTACTCGACCGATATGCCGACCGCTACTCCAACTACTTCCCGGATTGCTACATCCGCTTCAAGCAGATGGATTACAACAATGCCAGCTACCCTATCGAAGTAAGAGTGAGCGGCGACAGCATCAGCGATCTGAAGGCTGCCGCCAGGAAGATAGCTGCCTGCATGCATCAGATAGAAGGTATCAATCTGATCCGCACCAATTTCGAGGAGCCGTTGCCAGGCATCCGGGTTACGCCGGATGCTACCGAGGCCAACCGCCTGGGTGTGAACAAGACGCTGCTCTCTGCCGATCTTGCCATTCATTTTGGCGATGGCATTCCGATGTCCACCCTCTGGGAAGGCGATTATCCGGTGAAGATGGTACTGAAGTCGGAGAACGACAGCGACCTTGCCAACGAATACATCCCTGTGATGGGCGGAACATCGAGTGTGCCGCTCCGTCAGCTGGCTAAGATTTCTCCCGACTGGCACGATGGCTGCATCGTCCGACGCAATGGCATACGCACCATTTCCATCGTCGGTGAACCGTTGAGAGGTTATAATGCCAACCAGTTGTCCAACAAGCTGAAAGAGGAAATATCGAAACTCCCGCTCGGTACCGATCTGGATTGGGAGATTGGCGGTATGGCAGAAAAGGATGGTGAAACCATGCCACAGGTGATATCGGGAGTGCTGATAGCGGTATTGATCATCTTCTTCATTCTGCTCTTCCATTTCAAGCGCATCAGTCTGGCTCTGGTGAATCTCTCCTCCATGTCGCTCTGCATCTTCGGTGCTGCGATAGGACTTCTGATTACCGGCTTCGATGTCAGCATCACCTGCATTCTGGGTGTCGTGAGTCTGATGGGTATTCTGGTAAGAAACGGTATCATCATGCTCGATTATGCCGAGGAACTTCGCCGCGACAAGGGTCTTTCGGTAAGAGATGCCGCCTTCCAGGCTGGTGAGCGCCGTATGCGTCCTATCTTCCTCACCTCGGCTGCAGCTTCGGTAGGCGTATTGCCGATGATGATAGAGAACAACACATTGTGGTCTCCGATGGGAGCCGTCATCTTCTTCGGTACCCTCATCTCGATGGTGCTCATCGCCACCATCCTTCCTGTGCTCTATTGGATTGTATTCGATAAGCACGGCAAGTATAGCTTGAGGAAAAAGACATCCTGTGAATAAGCAGAAGGTACAGTATCAGAAAGTACAAATTCAAGAGTTGAAAAGCTTCCAGTTCATTCGCTGAAAGCTTTCCAACTCTTAAAAATAATTAAACCAAGTATGTAGTTTGAACTTTTTTCAAAAAATATGTTCTATTTTAGAAAAAATAGTGTATATTTGCATCCGTATTTCCCGGGTTCTGTCTAGAATAGGTAAATACATTCAGATATATAATGGTTACAGAACAGATATCGGACAAGGAAAGCACCGCAGAAAACGGTATTTCTCCTGCTTGCGTTGGACTTGCCTCCAGCGTCCTCCCCGAAGCTCAAGCCATAGAATCGGCAGAGAGCTCAGATACAGGGGTGTCCACCAACTATATCCAGACGGCAAGTCCGCCAGGACTTCACTGGTATGCACTGCGAACCACCTACGGAAGAGAGCAGAAAGCATACGATTATCTGGTGGCAAAAGGCATCACAGCCTTTTACCCTACCGTACGTAGAATCAAGGAAGTAAGGGGACAGCGAAAACTGGTTGTAGAATCACGCATACCGAACATCTTCTTCGCTCAGGCAACAGAAGAAGAAATGCAGAGATATGTATATGATAATGTGAACCTCCCCTATCTCCGTTTCTATTACCGCCATTATCACGAAGGAAGCAGGATAACGAAAGTCCCACTCATCGTTCCCGACAGAGAGATGGATAGTCTGAAGATCATCTGTGAATCAGAAGCAGATGACATTCTGATGATTCCGGAAGAAGTAACAAAGTTCAAGACCGGACAACTGGTCCGTGTCATAGAAGGTAAATTCAAGGGTGTGATTGGAAGAGTGGCACGCTATCAGGGTCAGCAGCGTGTAGCAGTCGCCATCGAAGATTCACTCACCATTGCGACAGCCTATCTGCCAAGTGCCTTCCTTCAATATATCGAAGAAATATAAAATGATTTATCAACCTCTATTATTATAGGTGAAAACCTCGATTTAAGTAAAATTGAAACCAATTATTCAGATACTTTTCGTGTTTTTAGGATATAACTTGAATGCTTCTGCCCAGGTAAAGACTACCGACAGCACATTCATCCACGATTCCCGCCCTATCATCCCCTTTGTTGTCGGAAAGAAAGACATCGAGGCACAGGATAGGAAATGGATTCTCCAGACACTCATTCCGAAACTGCAGGCATTAGGCGATAGCGGCATCATCCTCGGACGTGCTTCTTCATCACCTGAAGGGTCATTGTATATCAATACCCGACTCGCCCAAGCCCGAAAGAATTCGATGAATGCCCTGCTCAGAAGCTACGGCATCCAGGCAGACCGCATCCGATATGATGTGGCCCCGATGGATTTTGCCCTTTTGCGCACCCTGCTGAGACTGGAACACGATGCCTACTATCCTACCCTGGATTCCTTGTTCAACAGGTATGGCAACAAAGTTCTGCAACTCAAGGAGGCTGCCATCCGCCAGGATCAAGGCAAGTTCTGGCTGCATCTCTATCACAACTATTTCCCGAGATTGCGCTCCGTGAGAATCATGGCAATCAACAAGTCGCTTGCCCGCACAGAGAAACCGCAGATGGATATGCTGATATCCTCCATCCAGAGCCCTATCCTATCCCTCGATTCGATGATGCCGAAGCAGGAAATCAGTCCTCTCTCTTCTATCGCAAGAACATACCGCAGGGAATTGCTCAGCATCAAGACCAATCTGCTCTTCGATCTAGCTTATATGCCGGGCTACAACCGCTTTTGTCCCATCCCGAATGTGGCTATAGAATATTATCCGATTCACGGACATTTCACCTATGGCGCCAGTTTCGACGGTCCCTGGTGGAAGAACTACGATGCCCACAAGTATTTCCAGTTGCGCAACTACCAGTTGCACGCCCGCTATTATCTGCAAAGCGGCGACGTAGCTCTGCGCCAACCGGGCAAAGGAGCCGCCTTCAAGGGCTTTTACCTCAGTTCTTACGCGCACGCGTACCTATATAATATATGCTTCGACGAGAACAGGGGCTGGGAAGGCGAAGGATGGGGAGCCGGATTGGGATTCGGATATGTGCTGCCGCTCGACCGGAAGGAGCACTGGCGAATGGAGTTCGGACTTCAGGCTGGTTATCTCAATACCCGATACGATCCTTACCAGTGGCGCTGCCCGGTGGATCCCGGTACCGACATCGACCGCTATTATTATAAATGGTATGGTGATGCCAAGGATTTCAGGAAGCGACAGCATTCCTACACCTGGATAGGTCCTACCCGCGTAGAAGTTACATTGAGTTACGATATAATTTATCGACGCAAATGAAAGAGATCAATAAAATAAGATATGTACCCCTTTGCCTGGTTCTCGGTTGCGTAGCGATGATGAGTTGCCAGCGCGATCCGATGCTCTACCTCCACGAAGAAGGCAAGGATCTGACGATAGAGATTCCGATCGTGAACTTCGACCTGCCCGTTATCTGGGATTACCAACTGGAATACGGTGTGGAATACGACTGGAAGGCGGAATGGAAATACCAATGGGATGCCACCGATGAAATGCTCTTCGGAAAACTGGGCTATACGGAACCATCCGTCTTCAATATCCGCCGCTATTTCACAGGCGATACGCCCAAGGGTCCGCACGGTTCTCCCTACAAGCATACCATCTCAGAGCGTTATCTCTCCGCCAGCTACGAGTATGGCTACTGGGACATTCTGGCTTGGACGGATATTCACACCTCCGATGGCATCCAGAGCGTAACCATCGATGAGAGTTCGAACGATGAGGTGACTGCCTATACCAATGAGACGATGGTTTCGGCACCTCATTACAGCACCCGATTCACCAGAGCCTTCTATCAGCCGGAAGAGTTTTTCGCAGGATATGAAAGGGCAATCAATATCAACAAGAATCTGGACGGCTTCGTCTTTGATGCCGACCGCAACTGTTGGGTGAGGAATCTCACGATGAGTCTGCAGCCGATGACGTATATCTATCTCATGCAGGTAATCCTTCACCACAACAATCGCAACGGTCGTATCATCACCGCCATCGACGGCAATGCGAATCTCAGCGGAATGGCCCGTTCGGTAGTATTAAATACAGGTGTGACGGGATCTGATGCCATCACGGTGAATTTTGATATGCGTCTTAAGAAGGATCAGGCAATGCAGGATGGAACGAAATGTGATATCGTAGGAGGCAAGGTTGTTACCTTTGGTATTCCTAAGATCAACCCGAGCAGTCTGAGCACCCGTTCCTACGCTGAATCGCTGAAGGCAGTGGGAAAGGCGGATCTGAACAACCGGCATTATTTTGATGTCACGATGCAGTTCAACAATGGTAAGGATTCCACCTTTGTCTTCGATGTCACCGACAAGGTGAGGAAGCTCTATCGCGGTGGTGTGATTACCATAGAACTGGATATGGATACAATTCCCGTTCCGAATCGAAATGGCGGTTCCGGTTTCGATGCCGTGGTCAAGGATTTCGAGGAGAAACAATGGGAGTTTGATATGTAGAAAGAAGGAAAATGATAAAGATAAAGATGATAATGTCTTGAAGATCAAGATGATGTTTCAGCAATAGAGATGATGTCTTATTGATGAAAAAGATGATGTCTTTAGATGATGATAATAATGAAACGGATAAATTATTAATAATAAGAACTTATTTTTTGATAAACAATTAAAGAAAGATATTGAGTATGAAAAGAATTTTATTTTGTACAGCCATTGCAGCCGTAGCTCTTACCAGCTGTTCAAGTGATGATTTCCTCGGCGATGTTCCAGGAAACAACCCTAGTGCCGTAACGGCAAAAGAGATTAGCTTCAGCGGGGAAGCGGGAAAGACTAGCCGCGGAACTCGTGCAGGAGAAGATAAAACTAAAGATGATGCAGCAACTGCTCTCAGCAACAATTTTATCGTATTTGGCACTAAGAAAGTTAATGGTGCAAATACCATTGTTTATGACCACTATAATGTTAATTACAAAGATAACAACTGGGTATATGCAGGCGTAACATCAAATAGCTTGAATAATACGAAAGGTAATCAAGCTTTGAAATTTTGGGATTATTCAGCTACTCAGTACGATTTTGTAGCATTCTCTTTGGGAGGCAAGGAGATTGGTAAAGAATCCGGGAAGATTAAAGTTGAGCGAATTACAGATAATGATAATCCAACTTATACTCTTTCTGGTAAAATATCAGACCTTCAAGGTTGCTTTATCGCAGACAAAATGTCTGTTACAAGTAAAGATTACGGAAAAGCAGTACAATTTAACATTCCGTTCAACTGGAACCAAAGTAGGTGTAAGCATATATGAAACCATACCAGGTTATTCAATCAAGGAGATAAAGTTCTATACAAAGGATGGTTCTACAGCCACTAGCAATACCCCTATCCTTTATGCTTCAACAGAATGCATTCCGGTCAATGATGCGACCGGAACTTTAAAAGTTGAATTTAATAAAGTTGGAGGTGCAGTAACAACTTTAACTCACGATGAAAGTACTGAAACAACTAGCAAAATTTCTTCCATCACATTTGACCAATTTGCATTAAATATGCCTGCAGAAGATAAGGAAACCACAAATACTGAAGATAAATATATCGGTAGAACTTCAAATGATGCTACATCAACAAATGAGATTGCTGTTACAACATGTAAAGTTATCGGCGGACTTTCAATGAAGGCAGACTATACCCTGATTGCTACAGATGGTTCAGGTGAAACAATTACCGTAACAGGCGCAAGCGTAAATGTACCAGAAGTTTATACGGATTGGAAGCCAAACTTCATCTATAACTATATTTTCAAGATTACAGAGAAAACAAATGGTTCAACAGGTGGTACAGGTGGTATAGCAGGTCTGAAGCCTATCGTCTTTGATGCTATCGTAACAGAGAATGAAGATGGCTCCCAGATAACAGAAACCACCTTCAAAGATGACGGAACAAGTGAGACAACTGTCATCAGAAAATAAACGACAGAACTTTCGCATATCAGGAAGTTTAAGGAGTTAAAGAAGTTAGATGCTGTGCCATAAGTTCTGACAATGCCCCGCCAGGCGTCCCGGCGGATTTGAAATCCGCCGTAAAATAAGGTTCGACCTATAAACAACGGGGGATTTGTAATCCCCCAATAAAAAGGAAAGCATACTCCTTTGCTGCGGATTGCAAATCCGCAGAGCCGAAATAGGTTAGGACATTTTTTAACGCCGGATTGCAAATCCAGCGGGACGCCTAGCGGGGGTTAGGATTGCAAATCCGGCGGAACGCCAATTTTAATATAATAAGAATTTTATTCAGTGAATGCATAATCATAAAATACTAATTATTTTTATGGCTTTATGCCTGTTGTCCTGCTCCCATTCGGGGCAGGACGACCCGTTTATACCAGGTTCTTCTGAATCTGGTATTGCCTTTGGTGGAAATAGCGGAAAATGGCAGGAGGCTGGATCCCGGGCTTGCGCTCAGACTGGGTCTCGGGCTGGCGATGGAGAAACGGGACTGGAAACATTGTTTTCTTCTTTTAGAGTCTGGGGATATAAAACGAAAACTGATGCACTTCGAGAGGGTGGAAATGGAACTGATGGACATCAAGAGGATGGAAACGGAACTGCTGCCATCCAAAAGGTGATGGAGGGATATCTGGTTGATTGGAATGCAACTGATAAAGCCTGGGAGTATATCGGGAAACAAAATTCATTCCTCAATCTCACCCAAACCATCAAATACTGGGATTACTCCGCTAGCAGTTATCGTTTTATGGCTTATGCCTATAATAAAGAGACTAAAGAAGTAGACGCTTCTACAGATGCCAATTTCAACAATACCACATTCCGCATTCCTTATGCTTTCAGTAATGATGCCACCAGTACCACTACCCCTTATATTTCTGAACTTTGGGAATCCAATAACCAATCTACAGGTCAAAACAAGTATGGCGATCAGGTGAAACTTACCTTTGCCCCTCTCATCGCAAAGGTACGATTCAAGTTCAAATATGCGGAAGGTCAGGTACCCCAAATCACGGATATCTCCTTCAAGGATTCACGATGGCAGAAAGATGCAACAGGAAAAAACTGGCAATGGACAGCTGCCAATGAAGCAAAAACCCCAATCGGGGGAACCATCGTTATATCCTATCCCCTTTCCGAAAACAATACACAAGTTTTAAAATCATGGGAAAATACTAAAGTGGGACCCCTCGAACTCACCATTCCCTACGAGGAAGAAACCGATCCCATCCATCAAACTTCCACATACCAGAAATGGTATTATATGCCTCCGATGGATATCGCAGACTATAAACAAGGCTCCTATACCATTACGGCGAAAGTGAATGGCAACCCGGTATCTGCCACCGTTGGCAGCGAATATACCCAGTGGAAGGCAGGCTGCCAATATACATATACCTTCAAGATATCTGAAACCAATACCAGTATATCTTTCGCAGAAGTACAGGTAGAGCAATGGAAAGAAAATGGCGTTTTGGATAACAACGGAAACGGCACGAAAGATTGGTAATGTCTTTGTCGTAAAGCGCAAGACATTTGTCCCTCTAACTTTTCTAACTTCCCTTAACTTCCATAAAAACAATATCATTCAGCAATGAAGAAATCGAATTCTATAATTAGCAGCATCGCACTCCTTGCAGGTCTCTCGGCTTGCAGCAGTAACGATATGCCCGTTCAGCATTCCGATCAATACGATAACATCACGTTCACGGTAGAGACCCAGAAAGTCGCTACCCGAGCCAATGAGTACGAGACATACGACCCCGACCTGCATCCGCAGCAGATGGGAGTATTCGGATATCAGGCAAATTCCCAGACTTCGGATCATACTTTACTCAATGACTTCAACAACCAACAGGTAACTTACGATAAGTCTCAAGGTACCTGGGGATATGGCACCCCGAAGAAATGGGAAGACTACCAGGAGGCACGCTTCTTCGATTTCCTTGCCTATATGCCTTACCGTGACAATTCTGCCAATTCGGAAAAACAGGCAAGCATCACGACTCAAAGCGATGCAGCCAAGCAAAGGGAGACCTATACCCTCTCCATACCCTACACCCCTACCACATACGCATCCACTTCAACCACCACCTCCGCTTCACCCTTCGTCTTCGATTCCAAGAGCGCCCCAATCATCTGCGCCTTGCCGGAGCATAGAGAGGTGAAGGATGAGAAAGGCAACAAGAAGAGCTTCGACCATACCATCCGATTCAAGTTCGACCAGACCCTCATCGGATACAAGCTCCTCTTTAAGCTCGATCCACAGATGGGAGCCATCCGACAGTTCAATATCAAAAAAGTCCAGATAACAGGTGAAATCCCTACCTCCTGCACCATCACCCGAAATTTCACCTATGATAAGACCAAGCAAGAATGGACTGCCGGAGGAATACAATGGACAGGCATCACGCTTCAAACCTTCACGAACGACAATCCTGTCATCATCCCATTCAAGGAAACCGTGGTAACACCCACAGATTATGCACAATGGGGCGGAACCTTCTATACCATTCCCTATGCAGCCTTCGAGCCAACCATTCAGGTTACCTACGATGTAGAAATGAAAGCGCAGGATGGAACCACCATCGTTACAAGAAAAGATGTAACATCCTCTATCGTTCTGAACAAAAGCAACTTCGGTAGCTTCAATTCGAGTGCTACTGCAACCATATATCCTATCCGCATCCTCATCCAACCACGCTATCTCTACGTACTGACCGACCAGGATGCTTATACAGGACACCTGCTGATTGATTAATAACAAAAAGAAGTAAAAGACAATGAGAATTCATCCGAATCAGAAAATATGCAGAAACATGATGATGCTCCTCACCATCTGGCTGATGAGCATACAGACCGTATGGGCACAGAGTCTCAGCTTTCAGGATCTGAAAGAGACTTGTGATTTCCAAAATGGAACCATCTCCTATACCCTTCCTGGAGAAAAACTTCTGGAGAACAGTACCTGTGAATGGAAGGTAAAGGTGGCTGATCAGGAAATTACTGATGGCAAGACGCTATCAGACGATACCCGAACCCTTACCCTGCCGTTGAGTCAGGAAACCCGCTCGGTAGAAGTATCCTATACCGATGCCAACCAGGCAACCCAGACCTTCAGCTTCAATATTGAGCCTAAGGTCTATGGCAAGGAATATAACGGAGTGAAATTCTATGCCGATGCCTATGCTGGCGGAGATGGATCAAAAGCTAACCCTTTTAAAATCAATACCGACCTGCAATTGGCTAAACTGGCACGTGAAGTAACCAACGGAACATCTAACACGATGTATAACGGTCAATACTTCCTTTTATCCTCAGATATCGATCTGGGCAAAGGAATCTGGATGCCTATCGGAACCTTGAAAAAATCCACAGCCGGTTACTTTGGAGGAACATTTGACGGTGATGGAAAGACCATCCGCAACATGAAGATCTATTGGACCACCAATGGTGGTGAGGAAGCATCCTGGGGTCTTTTCTCAAGATTGAATGGTACCAAGGACAAATTTGCCACCGTCACCAACCTGATGATCGACAATGCCCGCCTGGAAGTTTCAACGGAAAAACTGCCTACGGAAGATGGTACCATCAAGATGGGAGTCGTGGTGAGCGATTTGATAGACTATGCCGAAGTGAGCAACATCATCATCAAGAACTCAACCATTACCGACCGGGAGGAGAAATATTCCACTAAAAACACCTGCCGAATCGGTGGTATCATTGGATATCTGGATGGAAAGAATTACCGAATCTTCAACCTCTCATCTGATACTAAGATCAATATACATAAGAAAGCATCTCTTTCCAACAACAAGTTTGTAACAGTTGCAGGAGGTATAGGTTGTGCCAGTACATTCACTAAAATCAATGCCATTCTTCCTACCAACATCTATATCCATGGTCCACAAATGGTTACCAGCAGCAGCATAAAATGTACAAGAGGTAGTGTCATCGCTTTTTATGCAGCGAATTACGTCAAGAACCTGCCGGATGCCAATATTCAAACCTTGTATTACACAACAGCTAGCAAGGGAACAGGTGCATCAGACTATAATATGGGTATAGTGAAAGAAATCGCTGATTTCGGAAATGAATTCATCAAGATCAATAACGATTTCATCAGTAACCAGCAACTGGACAAGAAGACTTGGGCATATTCAGCGAGTACAAACTTCGCCTTCAATTCCATCAAAATCAAAATGGATCGTGGAACGAGCGATGTACTGAATGTAGTATCAGCCGATGGTAATACTGCAGCCGGAACATACAACTGGTATGTTTCTGACGATAACAAAACCTGGACTCAGGCGAATTCTGACGCCTGCAATCCATTCACCTTACCACGCCAGCTATACGACCAGTATGTTTATGCCACAGATGGCAGTTCACGCACCAATACCATATTGGTCAAGGCGATTCATGTAAATGCCTCTCTTACAACCAGCGGTAACACCTATACCGTCAATGTTACCAACGATACTGAAGAGCAATTCACCAATGACAAGTTAGGATTAGTTATCACTTACAAGTGGCATAATGGCGATACCGAGCTGTCTGAAACATCCTCCAGCTTTACCCGTCCTTCCGGCGCTACTTACAACGATAAATACAGCTGTCATGTTACCGTTATTTCGGGAGATAAGACTCTTCTCGATACCTGGGTAAGTGCCACAACCGTGGTTTATCTGAAACCTGCCCCATCAATAACAGACGATGTCAAAAAGAAAGAAGAAACATATATCAAGGATGCAGAATATGGTTATTCGGCAGAAAAGCCTATGCTTACCTGGAAGGGAGCTTACAGCAAGCTCTCAGAAAAGGGATCTTGGGATGAGAACATCATCGTATTAATGGGAGAAAGTAATGCCACTCTTACCAACAACAAGACAAATGGTTTCAATATTACAGATAATAACGGAAGCTCTGTCCTGACAAACAAGATGTGGGAAGGAGCTAAGAATTCTCCACTTTTCCGTAACGCAACCATTACAGGTAAATATAACAATATAGACTATAGTGGCTCCATCGAAATCACTGACCTCGACACGGGTTTGCCACTTTGGGGAGATACCCGATTTGAGTATATCACCTTCAAAAATACCGGTTCTGGCGGTGCTTCCTATAAGAACATCTTCTGCCAATACAACAACCTGGAGATGGGTGAAGGCATCAAAATGGAGGGATTCAATGATAATGCTACCAATTACGGTACCATCGATGGTGCCGTAACCACCCCTATGCAGATATTCGGTGGCTTCAACAACGATGGCCGTTTCTATCCGCTGAATAACAAGAATAACATTAAAGACTTCGAAGCATCCATGCCGCACGGCAAGGAGGGATTCAGCATCACCATCAAGTCGGGCTTCTATTCAGCTATCTGTGCTGGTGGTCGTCAGACGGCAAAGTCTAACCTCAATGGTGTGATGGGAACGCCAAATCTGCCTATCAAATGTACCATTACGATGGATATCGACAGAAAATGGAACGATGACAACAATCAGGAGAAAACCATTGATAATACAAAAAGATCCAATGACTACGATGCCGGTATTATCCTTGCTGGAAACCACGAGGGTGCGATGTATGCCGATGTGGATATCATCATCAGAAGTGGCAAGGTGGCTCGTATTGTCAACGGAACTTTGGGTGCCCAGACAGAGTTTGAACTCACCTACAATAACCGAACATACAAGGTGCCTTGCAATACCTATATGGGTAGAGCCAATATTCTGCTAGACCCAGCCAGTTCAGTATATAAGAAAAGCGATGATTCGAAGGAGGTGGATAATGCCCGCGTTGTTGTTACCGAACTTTATGGCGGTAGTATGGGACGTGGACATACGGGCAGAGTATATATCAATAACCCATTCTATGGCTACAGCACCATCACCATCAATGGCGGAACCTTCAAGGTTCTGCCAGATAACAACACCAAGAAGAACAATATCCTATGCGGTATCTTTGGTGCAGGAGCAGGTGGTATGAATGGTATCGGTTATGGTGATGACACAGCCTATACCCATACACCCGATCAAAGCATCGCTTACTGGAGTGATACCAAAGACGTGATGCTTTATGGTCCTTACGCAGATGCCAAAGGCAAATTGATTAAGTTTCATTGCTATAATGCAAAGGATTATAATCATACCGATGTAGATCCTCTCCTTACCAACACCCAGATCATCATCAATGGTGGTATCTTCGGTTCTAAGACAGAGAAGATTGACGGTATCTATGCCGGAGGTAGCGGATATATGAGTCCGGGATTGTGGACATCTTCCGGTGCCATCCCAAGCAAGACAGGCGGTAACGTATATGGAAGCAAGGATAAAACCGCCGTTTCCCTTACCATCAATGGCGGAGAATTCCATTGCGAGAAAGGTATCTTCGCCGGTGGACGAGGCACCAACCAGTATTATTCCAAAGATCCATACGGAGCCAAGGGCGAAAAGGGACAAGCCAGCGACTATACTGCCCTCGGTCAGACCTACGGCAATGTAGCGCTCAATATCAATGGCGGAAACTTCTTCTGTCCTATCTTCGGTGGTGGTTATGGTGTAGCGGATGCAAAATTGAATAATACAAGTACCATCACTACCCTCTCAAAGATGGCGCTCATCAAGGGTCAGTCCAACGTCACCATCAATGGCGGTATCTTCTATCAGAACATCTATGGCGGTGGTGATATGGCGGTAGTAGAAAACGAAGGAAATGATGCCACCAACATCACAATCGGTGGAGATGCTGACATCCGTGGTTCGGTCTTTGCAGGTGGCAACGGACGAACAAGACGCTTATCCAATCAGATCTTTGATGCAAAAGTAGAAAACACCCAGTCACCGGAATTGGTAGGAAAGGTAATCGGCAACACCAACGTCACCTTCACCGGAAGCACCCAGCAGGCTCCTTATATCTATGGCGATATCTATGGCGGCGGCAACCTGGCACAGGTTGAGGGCGGCACCAATGTCAATATCTATGCCGCTCACTTTGCCGGACAGGTTTTCGGTGGCGGAAAGGGTAATATCACTGATCCTAATGGAAATGCGCTCACCAATCAAGACCAGTTCACTTCTGCCGATATTAAGGGCGACACCTACGTAACCCTGGCACAGGATATGGGTGGACAAGTAGAAGGCGATGACGGAAAGAAGAAGGACAACTTCTCCATCAATGTCATCTGGGATAAGATTTGGGACCCAACAAATGGAAATGATGGAGATTTCATCATCTGGAATCCAAAGGATAATACCAATCAAGCCTTTTTCTATGGTACCGATGCCACCAGCAGCAAGTCTCATTTCCTCAACCCTCACAACATCTATGGCGGTGGAAACCTTGCCTGCAACGTCACAGGTTCCGCCTTTATAGAGGTACTGAAGGGTATGACTCCATTCGACCTGCTGAATACTGCCGAATGGAAGGAGTCCTACAATGACAACAACTACCCTCACTTCTCGGTATTCGGTGGTGGATATGGTGAATACACCCAGGTAAACAGTACCGAAGTCATCGTGAACGTAGAAGGTGATTATGGTATCTATGATGCAGAAGTTGATAACAGTACAGAGCAGTTGGCTCGCCCTCATTCGGTTTCCCGTAAAGGTTCACGCAAAAGCACCCGTGTAAACAGCGATACCAATACCGAAACCAAAACCCTTCCAGTCTTCGACAACTCCAAGGGTATTCCAAACTTCACCATCCTCGGTGTCCTGGGTGGCGGATATGCCGGCATCGTAACCAAAAATACCAAGGTTACCGTAGCAGGTAATACCTTCCTTCACCGTGTATATGGTGGCGGATTCGGTGATCCAAACAAGACCGAAGACAATACTACCGGACAGATTGGCGACAACACAACAGGTGCATATACGGTAGTTCAAATCAGTGGTGGCAATATCTATGGCGATGTATTCGGCGGTGGTGCCGGTGTTGCACCTAAAACTGCTAATGGCATCCACTTCGAGAATGTAGCCCGAGTCAACGGAACCACCCTGGTACAGGTATCGGATCAGGCTAAGATCTATGGCAAGGTCTTTGGCGGTGGAGATATGGCTACCGTGGGTCCGCAAAACTACAACCCTGATTATATCATCAAGCCAAACAGCGAAACCAAGATTGATCCTAATACCGGTGATATCGATAGAGAAACAAGATATGAGGCAAAGCAGTATCGCACCCTGGTGAACATCATCGGCGGCGACATCTACGGTTCTGTATATGGTGGCGGTAAGGGTCTGCCTAAGGCGCAGGCTACATCCTATGAGAAGGTGGGTAGAATCAATGGCAATACCATCGTTCACGTTGCCAATACTTCGGCTACTTCCACCAATTCCATCGCCCTCGATTATTACGGCAACACCGTACCTTACGTCTGGGGCAACATCTATGGCGGCTGTGCCTACGGTACCGTAGATGGCAATACCCTGGTACATATCGAAGGCGGTATGCTGGGTAAAAGCGTCTTCGGTGGCGGCTTCGGAGATATCGTCATCAACAAGGACGAGGATGAAAACCAGAAGGTACTCGGCAGTCTGGATACAGAAAAGACAGCTACCTATGCCAACATCCTGGGTAACACCAAGGTACAGATGGATGGCGGTACCTGGATCTGGAACCGGAATGCAGATACCGACGGCAACATCACTACCTGGCTGGCAGCTCAGGGAAATGCAGAGAAGATTTTCAGCAGCAAGAAAGAATTCTCGGAGATGGTACTGACCCTACAGAAGGTGGAGACCATTGCAGAACTCCCGGAGGGAAAGCTGAAGACAGCCATCCAGAAAATCCAGAACGACAAGGATACACAGGAGTTCTTCAGCTTCACAAATGAGAAGATTCTCTCAGGATGCTTCAAGAAGAACAACAACATCTATGGCGGCGGTAACCGTGCCTGCTATGTTGGTTTCGATAAAGATGGAAACTCTATGGGAACTGATAACGGTGAGACCGGTGAGGCTATCGTGGAAATCAACCACTCTCCGCTCGACAACATCGTTGATAAGAACGGTCATCCCCTCAGCATGTTCGATGAGACCACCCTGCCGGGTCTCTGCTGGTATCTCAGTGCCAAGAACCCTTCCAACCCTCAGTTCTCTGTCTTCGGAGCCGGATATGGTGCCAATACCAAGGTGGCTAAGACCCAGGTCTATGCCCAGCCGGGAAGCAAGATTAACGATAATGGTCTGTTGGAAGTAAATGGAGTAAAATATCGTTATCTCAACCAGTCAAAAGACTTTGAAACCTACAAGAATTTCGAAATCAACCTCTATAATGATTTCAAAAAACTTGACCCGGTTGTTAAAAAGGAATTATATGGTAGTGATGGTAACGACAAAGATCCTAACACATACCAGCGATACCGTGCCAGCTGTCTGGCTTGGACGCTCGGTTTGCCGGGCTTCTCGTTCCAGACCATACATGGAGGTGGCTTTGCTGGATATGTTACGGATAGCACCTATGTGGAAACCGACTGCCAGCTTTTCTGCGAAAATATCTATGGTGCAGGTCTCGGTGCCATACCTTATGGAGACTATACCAATAGCGATAATTATGATTTCGGTTCTGTAACTGGCAATTCCAAGGTATTTGTCAAGTCGGGCTTTATCGCCAGAAATCTCTATGGTGGCGGTGCCGGTATCGAATCAGTAAAGACACCTGACGGCGAGTTTATCGACTTCCCAAACATGGCTCACGTCAACAAAACTGAAGTACATCTGTATGGACGAGATGTCCATTTCCAGGCAACAGGAGGAATGATAGACCGTACCATCGTGATGGGAAGCGTATATGGTGGTGGAGATGTTGCCAATGTTGGCTCCACAGAAGCAGACAGCACTACCTTGGTCAATATCCGAGGAGGCTCTATCTACTCTGCTGCCTTTGCAGGTGGCAAGGGACGCCTCCTAACCCAATGCAAAGATTATAAGAAACTGGGCAGCGTTAAGGGAAACACCTATCTGCTTATTGACAGAGCATGTATGACCTACCCTTATTGGGACGACGACAAGAAGGCATATAAAAACCCTTCTGACCCTGAAAACATGGAGCATCCGAATGAAACAACCAACACAGACATTATCCCAAATCTTCTGGAACGCATATACGGAGGCGGTCAGAACGGTATCATAGAGGGCAACACCACCGTAAGAATCTATGACGGCTACATAGGTCATGGTATCTATGGTGGAGGTTTGGGCAGCTGCGACAGCATCATCGTCAATGGCCAGGATTCTCTGGCTGTCACATCGGCAGACGTCAGTGGCAACACCAATGTTCTCATCTATGGAGGAAGGGCGCTGCTTACCTCTTACTGGAAACCGGAGACCCGTTCATGGGAAAAGACAAGCACCTTCGATGGTATCACCTATTCTCCACAGTACGACCATGAAGCCTTGAAGTTCAAGATCAACCACAACATCTATGCTGGTGGTAATATCGCCTGCGAGGTAGGAAAGAACACCTACCTCACCATGGCAAAGGGTCTGCTGCACAAGAATACGAAAGTAGTTTCCAGTCAGGATATCGACGATAAATACAACTTCTTCGATACCAATGAATGGAAGGAGATATATAATAAGGTGGGATCCCCACACTTCTGCGTATTCGGTGGCGGCTATGGCGAACATACCGTCATCAAGGGCGACACCCACGTGAATATCGCCATGGAGGGACGTGGCAGCTTGATTGATCCATCCATCGACCTGGTTCCGGGTCTGGTGCACAAGCACTTCTGGAGCGGATATTCCGTGATGGACTTCGTGGGTGGTGGCTATTCCGGTAAGGTAGAAGGAGAAACCTTCGTTACCGGTAAGGGCGGTACCTTCTGTCGCCGACTCTTTGGTGGCGGATTCTACAATTCCGTCAAGAAAACCCATGTGAATATCCAGGCGATGGACTGCCGCGACATCTTTGGAGGCGGTATGATGGGTGATGTCATCGAGAGTACCGAGGTGAATATCGGAAAGGACGACGATGCTGCAACCTCTTCTGAGAGCGAATCTGCAGGAAGCACCTATACCCACAAGGATATCTTCATCCACGGCAACGTATTCGGAGGCAATGATGTTTCCGGTTATGTCAACATAAACGATACCGACGGCTATTTCGCAGACAATGGCGGCGAAGGTACCCATATCAATATCTATGGCGGTCATATCGACGGCAATGTCTATGGTGCCGGCAATGGCGATTACCTCTATGCCCTCGACAGAAAGGGCAACACCCAGGTAACCGTCAACGAGAACTATCCGCTCAATCCGAACGACCCAAGTTCGGAAAAGACACCATTGGTATATACCGTTCCGATGCGTGCCAGCATGCCTTCTCACAAGGCGGCTAGCGATGCGGCAAAGATGGTGAACATCAACTCCTGGCGACCATTGACCAACAAGGTGAATATCTACATCGCGGGCAAGAATGCCAACGATACCGTTCTCATCAAGGGTGATGTCTATGGAGGCGGTAACTCTGCCACCGTACTGAAGGTGAAGGAGGCAAAGACCAAGTCTTCTGATGCTACCTGCGGTAGCGTGAACATCAAGATTGGCAGCTATGTCAACATCCACGGACTCTTCATGGGTTGCAACGGCGATGCCCTCTTTACCGCATCCGAGGACAACAACTTCATGAACAAGTTCCAGAAGTTGAATGGCGATTACTATGATACCAGCAAGGAATTGAACTTTGCCGATAGCATCGACTGGGTGAACGATCCATCCAACCGAGGTATCAGCGCCCTCTATCTTCCAACCAAGAGCGAGGAGCGCCCACTGGTCTATCCTCACCTCATCGACCTCTATTTCCAGCCGGTAGAGATGAACATCCAGGGATCTTTGGACTGGGATCAGGATTTACAGAACTGTACCATCGGTTCCTTCTTCTGTGGCGGTAACCGAGGCAATATGAACATCTATCCGGATGCAGAGGGTAAGGTAGTGAATTATACCTTCCCTAAGGGACTTACCATCACCGAAAAGATAGTGGGAGGATGCAACAATGCCAACTACGACTACAACGGACTGGTTACCCACGAGGGTGGTTATCTGCTCGGTCTGGCTCATTCCACAAAACCATTCATCAACCTCACCATCCAGAACAAGTTTACGCCGAAGGAAGTAAATGGTGCCTACCAGGGCGGATGTGTCTATGGAGGTTGCTTCAGTTCCGGAACGGTAAGAGGCGACATCACCATCCATCTGCAGAGCGACCTCCTGGCTGGCAAGGACAAGCAGAAACTGGAAGCAGCCAACGATTCGCTTGCCACCAATCCGAAATTCTCCAGCCTCAATGTCTATGGCGCCGGCTATGGTATGGAGAGTTATGTATATGGCGACACCCGTATCATCATGGGTGAGAACATCAGTTGCATAGAACCGACAGAAGAGAACGGAAAGTTCAAGGCTTGCGGTGTAACGGACAATGTGAATACGGAAGGCTTGGGCGTTTCTGCCAACTTCGTCTATGGTGGCGGTCAGCAGGGTAATGTCATCGGTCTTACCGATGTGGATATCCTCAATGGTCACGTCTTCCGTTCGGTTACCGGCGGTTCCTATTCCGGTTATGTCTATGGCTCTACCCAGGTAAAGGTGGGTTATCCTACTTACTATCAGGTCAACGCACTGAAGAATGGAAAATATATCCTCAACCGTACCGACCAGAAGAACAGAGAGCTGAAAAACAACGATGGCCCCACGGAATCACCAACCATCAAGCAGGAGATTCATCTCCTTGCCGGCGAGCTGATTTCGCAGGGTGTATATGCTGACATCGTGGCGATAGATAACGGCACCCGAACTGAGATACAAGCTGACAAGAAGTCTGACTATTTCACCAAGATAGATGCCGCAACCCCATCTATGGGTTGGGAAAACGTACATATCCATATCGATGAAGCCATCTATGGCGGAGGATATTCCCTCGCCCAGGGTACATCCGTTCTGGCAAACAATACCACGGTGCTCAAGCTGACGGAAGGAATCAATGCCGGCTTCGGAGGCAATACCCTGATTCTGGTAGGAGATAACAAGAGCAGTGAACATATCACCATCTCACAGCAGGATATGAAGGAAATCAGTCTTCCGAATGGTACCGACCTCTATGGCTATTATTATAAATACTACGATGATGCGAACAGTAAGCAATATACCTATCGCTTCATCTATGAACAGGTCAAGTACATCAAGGGGGATCAAGTTCCTGAAGGCTTGACGGGTTGTCGTGAGAATAAATTCTATGAATACGACAGCGAGGGTGGCATCTTCGGCGATGGTCACCTCTCCTACGCCCAGGGCTTCCGCAGTGGCGACATCACGGGTTACGGTTTTGCCGAGCATACCATCAACAATCCGAAGATCATCAATACCTTCCAGCGTATGGACCTCCTCCGACTGGAGGACAACTGCTTCTCGCTGCTCGGTGCACGCGACTATACCGTCAACGAAATCAACAAGACTCCTTACTCTATCGCACGTGTGGGAGAAATCAAGATGGTGGCTAGCGATAATATCCAGTTGACAGACGGTAAGCTGCAGGCTGAGCTTGAAACAGCCAAGACTACAGACACATTTAAATATGGAGTAAAGGCACGCAACTATATGGGTCTTGCCAACAACATCCATTATGTAGGTGCGGTGAAATCCAATGTCAGTTTCTCTGAGGATACCTGGCACAATCAGTATGGTGTGGCATCTGCCGAGTCTAAAACATATCAGGCTTTCAAGCAGGATTGCATCAAGACGTATGAAGAGGGTAATAAGCAAGATGAAACAGGATTCAAGAGCCGCAACAACGGTACAGCCAAGAATATGATTGGTATTGCTTCGGGTTATGCCCTGAAGATTCAGAACGTGCAGGAGATTATCGATAAGGCAACCCAGAAGATGACGGAAACCATCTACTATGGTCCTATCTATGGTGTCGTAGAGATGAACCTGATGAATGCCCGTACGGGTGAAGGTGGTGGATATGTCTATGCAGACAACATCCATGAAGTATCAGGAGAAACCACCAAAGGCTTCCTGCAAACCACAGGTAACTTCGTCTTCCCATTGAATCCGCGCAACACCGGAAACAACCGATACATCATCGATGACTGTTCGCCTACCGGATTCTACGCCATGAAGAATGGAGCGGATCCTGATTCTACAGAAATCCACTACTGGTATGTCACTGGTTTAAACTATTATTATAATGCCCACATCACGGGCTATACCTATAAGGAAAACATCCACTTCGACAACGACAACTCAGATGGTCTTACCGCCCTTGCCGGACTCAAGAAGGGTCAGGAGATATACATCAAGAGCTGGAAGATGAGAAGTGGACATGATGAAAATTATAAGTGTGATTTGGAAACTGCAGATACAGCCGGTAAATACACACTCTATGTAGGTGCTTCGGCAGACAAAGACTACAACACAAAGGGATTTGCAGCTAAACTGCCAATGACCGGTACAACGGATGAAGGTACGTATGATGAAAACAATTATATCAACAAGCAACTTCCGTCTGACCTGAATGGCGATGCCAAGATTTCGTTCCGCCTGGTGGATAACAATACCGATGCTTCTCCTGAATATTACCACCAGCATCTTGAAAAGAAATGTCAGGCTACGCTGGTATTGGGATCCAAGCAGCTCGAAGAAGACGGGATTACTCCTAAAAAGGATGAAAACGGTAAGGAGATAGAATATACCTATACCATCTTCCTCACCATCGAATACGTGCAGGGACCTAACTTCACCGGCCATATCACCATCGACAACTGTGCCCTGCCTGGCGAAATGATCCGACTGAAAAAGGACAAGGTGAAGATTGCTGCCGACCAGGCTTTCGCTGCCAACGGCTACTTCTGGCACATCGGCAAGTTGAAAAGGGATGACAAGGGTAACTTACAGAAAGATAATAATGGCGATTTACAGTTTGATGAAGCAGAATCATGGCTGTCGAAGACCAAGGATTCCGAGAATACCTACAAGCAGGGCGACAAGATTGACGAAACCCGCACGGACCTCTTTGCCGGTAGCGTCTATGACAAGACCCTCGATTATCTGGATATCCCAGCCTACTACTTCATGAATGGCTACGGCGTACAGCTGGGTGTTACCATGAACGGTTTCAATGATGTGGTCTTCCCGGTTACCATGGCGGCTGGCGATACCCTCACGGTTCACAACTACCACGAAATGGATCCGCATAAGACCGGCATCGATCTCCGTCTTTCCGAAGCCATAAAAAGAGTTTCTACTGAAAAGAACTTGGCAGAACCTCGCATCTATATCAGCGACCAAGACGACCTGAAGGCATTCGGAGCCTTCATCTCCGCAGCAGAAAATAACGGAGGAAAGAACGCCCAGTTCATCCTGCAGAACGACCTGGAGATTCCTGCCGATTATACTGGCAGCAATGCCATCTTCCAGGGAACCTTCCATGGCAACGGACATATCCTGCGCGGATTGGAGGCTAATAAGACGCTTTTCGCAGCAAACCAGGGTAACATCTATAACCTCGGATTGTTAAGCGGAAGCATCGCCCAGCCGAATAGCAGCAGCAATGCTTCGGGCTACCACTGCTGTTTCGAATATGCTCCGTCAGCATCTCCTGATACGCCTATCGTATATGATATGGATGGAAAGGCTAACAATACCTATACCAAGGATGACTTCAAGTATGGTAAGGTGGCCTACGATCTGAACGGCTACTATCTGCGTGCGCGAAAAGGCAATAGTTCGGATGATGACAAGGCAGCACTGAAGTATGTATATGATTATTATGCCAACGGCGACTATCAGTATGCCCACCGTACCGATGCCATCACAGGCAAGAATACAGGTATCACCTATCTCCGTACCGGTCAGGACAGTGATCTACCAAACTATGGCAAGGCGGCTACCCGTCACGACAAGACGCATACCATCGACCAGGCGCGCGCACAGAACTACGTGCCTGCAACAGAGAATGCCAAGGAGTCGAGAACAGACAACTATCTCCCACAGTTCAACGAGAACGCAAAGGAAGGCGGAGAGCTGATGAACGACTTCCTCTTCTGGGGACAGGACCTCCAGTCTTCTCCAGCCCTCTATCCTGCCCGCATCACCTCCCAGGAAAACCGATACATGAGCAATCGTGTATATCGTACGACTGGTTACTACGGCAGCACCAATCCAGGTAAGTATCACTACAATGCCTACAACCAGGGAACCAAGAATATGGGAACCTACGTGCACATCCCATCCACTACAGCCATCGACTTCACGGCTGAGGATGACAATGCCACCAGCTTCTATGATTTCATCATCAAGAAGGGCGTTACCCAGAACCTCCTGGTTTATACCGATGCAGAAAGCAATGAGACAAGCAGTAAGGATGCCTACGATGTAGTGCACAGTACGCTGAACTACGACGAGCAGACTTCCGAAGAGCGAATCCTGGGCCATCATATCATCAAGGCTAGTGATGCAGCAGGAAAGGTTTCCTATGCTACCCCACTTCTCCACCTGGTAGAACGCACACCGGCAGGAGAAAACAGCGAGGGCATTACCTGCGACAACAACGACTTCTGCGTACCGATTCCATTCTCAGTAACCAGTCATGCCTGGTATATACGCATGCCATCGCTCTATGCCAACGAGGCTACCGGATCCTGGGAAGGCATCTGTCTGCCATTCACCGTCAACAAGGCGGAGGCTTCTCTCAATGGTGAGATTACCCATTTCTATGGCGAAGATACCAAGTATGGTACCCAGCACCACGAATACTGGCTGCGCGGTTTCACATCAGTAGATCAGAAAGACGGCAAAATCTTAGCCACTTTCCAGCGCCCGGGTACCGCTTCCGGTCTCTTCCAGATAGGAAAGGCTGAAAATACAGGTAGTGCAGCTTCTTGGGATTATATTTTCGAGAATCATTTCTTCGAATATACTTACGGAGAACTGCTATATAATAAGGTGGAGAATCCATACTACACCCAGCAGCATACCTACACAGGCTATCAACCTCTCAAGGCAGGCACGCCATACGTAGTCCGCTTCCCGGGTGAAAGATTCTATGAGTTCGACCTCTCCTCGGCATTCTACAACAATCTGAAGAATGCGAAGGAACCGGCACAGGCCATCACCTTCCATGCTTTCGGAGAAAGCTATGCGGGCGAAGACGCCAAGAAAAAGGGTGCCATCGTGATTCCGATAACGGCAGAGATGAAGACCCTCCCGGTAGAGATGAAGACCGCAACCAGCGGTTATGTCCACATGGGAACCTTCGCAGCCCAAAAGGTAGCAGAAGGTGCTGTCTATGGTATGAACGCCCAGGGAACCGCATTCGATGATGCCTCAACCCTGGCTACCGTAATGCCTTTCCGCACCTACATGGCAAAGGCACAGACCGCCGCACAGACCGCAGCCCAGACCCGTTCTGCCAATCCATCCGTGATTCATATTGCAGAGACAACGGGCATCGACCGGATAGAACCGGAGGTAAACGGCAACGAGGAGGACAGCGAATCGGGCGATCACCTCATCATCCGTTCCATCGGCAGCAGACGTGTCAAGGTAGAAAGTACCTACAGTCTCCAGCTCAAGGTCTTCGCCTCTACCGGTCAGCTCTACCGCATCCTCGATGTTCAGCCAGGCACCGCCACCTACAGTGGTTTCCATCCTGGCCTCTACATCTTCGGTGAAAGAAAAATCATGGTAAAATAACAACAAAGAATATGAATAGAAAGAATAAGATATCAACCGGCAACTTCCTCCATTCCATCATCCTTCTCCTGATGATGGGATGGATGGGGAGTGCGTGGGCACAGACAGGAACCGTAACCTTCGATTACTCCTCTGCCCATGTGAATGGCAAAACGGAAGCCTATCGCAATGCGGAAAGCATGCCGATCTCCACGATCAGCAATGCTACCTCCTTCACCGTTCCTACCAATTATACCATCTTCAAGAACATAGATGATACCGGTAATGCAACCGAGAAAGGCTATACGCTTACGCATTGGGAAGATCAAGAGGGTAACAAGTATGAATTAGGTAAGACCTATCCTGTCAACACGGACCTCACCTTGATTCCTCATTTCAAACCGAATCTTACCACCCAATTCAATCGCGTTACGAATCCGACCATCCGATATGATTTCGGAAGAAAGATACATGATTATGTTGATCCTGATACCAAGGAGCAGCGAAAGGTTTGTGCTCAGACTGTCAACATCGGCAGCAATGAGAAACCGTTCTGGACTTCCAAGGTATTTATCACGACCCTGAAGGAAGGTAAACGGTATGAATACATGCGAGATGTGGCAATGTGGTGCGATACCGGCAAGAAGGGATATATCAGGAATACAGACCAGGAAGAATGGGCAGCCATCGGACCGGGTACTACCTTCTGGGTTGCAGCCGGAGCAGGAACCCGAATCTCGATGATGACCTACTCTCCTATCACTTCCACCACGATAGACGGTGTGGTGCCTACGCTCGATGAAGCTCGTACCCAGGCAGAACGCCAGAAGGCGGGAGATAACCACCGGTATGTTTATGCCTATACCACCCAGAATCCGGAACTCCGCATCCCGATCGTTATCGGTGATGACTACTCCTACTACCAGTGGATAGAATTGGCTACTCTGGCTGCCAACAAGATGAATCTCAAGGTAAAGGTAGATAACCCAGAACATGGCAAGATTACCAATGTTACTGCCAATTCTCAATATGATGCAAGTCAGCAGGAAGATGGCAGTTATCTCATCCGACAGGGTGATCAGGTGAAAATCGAGTTTGAAAGACTGTTCGGCTACGAATTCGACAGGATTATAGATCACAAGGAAAATGCCGCAACCTACAAAGACTACAAACTGACTAAAGTGGAGCCAACAGAGGATGAAAAGAAGCAGGGCAAGCGAACCCGCTACATCGTGGAATTTGAAATCAACACCCACAGCGATATCGAAATCTGCTTCAAGGAGAAACCTACCTATTACATTACCTATAACGGCGGACCAAATGCCATGGGTTCAGCCCCTCAGGCAGCATGGGTAGAGGAAGGAGATGACTTTACCATACCAGAGAACCGCACCCTCTACTACGAGGGACATACGCTGGATCATTGGGAGAAGAGAGCGGGTTCGGATACCGGAGAAGCAACAGGAACTCCAATGCAATATCAGATTGGTACAACCTATCAGGCAGAAGCCAAGGACATTGCGCTGAATCCGGTATTCAGAGCAAACGATTTCAATATCTTCGATATCGATAAGGAGACCCAAGCCACCTGGCATTTTGCCCTCAAGGATGGTGCTCCAAATATTGAATACCAGAAAGCAGATGGCATCCTGGTTACTCAGGTTGAAAGCAACGGGAAAAAGATAGACTTGAAGCTTGACCTGATTGGTATGAAAGGTAAATTCAATAACCTCAGCAAAGATTCTAGAATACAGATTAACAAGGGATCTGTCATCAGTTTTCCGGCTACGCCAAACTGCAAGGTAAAGCTCACGGCAACCGCAACTCCAACCTCCGTAACCATCGCAGATAAAAATCAGGGGGATGATGGTTATACGGTAAACGTAGGAGAAAAATACATTGAGGTAACCAGCGCACAAGGTGCATCGCATACGGCTATCTTTACAGATAAAATAAAAAGTGTATATGCCATCGACTTCATCATTACCTATCAGACACAGGATGCTACAAAAAAAACGACCCTCCAGTCGCTGACCTGTAAAGGTGTAACGCTGACGGCAGAAGAGATTGGAACGCAGATGAATCAGGACAAATGCGTTACCTTCAAAGACGTAGATGTATGGGATAATAACATGGAAAAAGTTCCTGAGCTTACAGGAGAGGCAACGGCAAATGGTACGGTATCAGTAACCAAGAAACCAACCCTGACCGATCCGGAAGCCATCATCACTGTAACTACCACAGGAGGTATCGCCGTAGCCACCTACCCTGTCAAGCTTAAGTATCAAAAGCCTACAGTAGGGCTTGAGTTCACCGGATACAAGATAGGAAATCAGGAATACAAGGATGAAAAAAGTGAGGTATGGAATGCTCCAGAAAGCGGTTCGATCCAGCTGAACTTCAATCATACGATGAAGGAGGCAACCATCACAAGCGATAAGGGCGAATATCATTCGAAAACGGGAACCCAGCTGGTATTCAAATACTGGGATCTTACTCCGGGAGCAACCTATACCTATCAGATTCCAGCCAAATCGCTGAGCGATATCTACGACACACCCTATCCAAAGGATCTCTCCCTTACCCTCCATATCCAGTCGAAGGCGAGTGAATACCAGCACAGGACCTTTGACTATGTGGTAACAGATGGAAATATCGATGCAGCCATTGCTGCAGCCAACGCAAAGACCGACAACGACCGATTCTACATCTTCGTTCCTGATGGAGAATACCATATAGGAAGCAAGAATGCTAACGAAAAGACGGATCTTCTGAAAAGCAATATCTCGCTCATCGGACAAAGCCAGAGTGGAGTCACCATCTGGAACAAACCTACAGAAGAAGGTCTCAGAACAACAGCTACCCTCCATCTGGATAAGCCTGCTACCGACTTCTATGCCCAGGATCTGAAGCTGGAAAACCGCTTCGACTATGCTGCTTCAGGTAGCGCCAGCCGAGCTGCCGCCTTCCACGACCAGGGCAACAGAACCATCATGAAGAATGTATCCCTCATCAGCTATCAGGACACCTACTTCTCCAACAATGCCAGTGACGACAGCAGAGCCTATTTCGATAACTGTGATATAGCAGGAGTCGTGGATTTCATCTGCGGTGACGGAAATATCTGGTTCGAGAAATGCAACCTCATCCACCGCGACCGTGCAAGCAACAACATCGCAGCACCAGAACAGGGTGAGATTCAGGAATGGGGATATGTGTTCAACAACTGTACCATCAAGACGGAAACGGAGAATCCGGAGTACCATCGGGATTACAACTGGACCCTCGCCCGTCCTTGGAACAACTATCCTGCCTGCACCTTCCTCAACACCACCATGGAAACCCTCCCGAAACTCACCGGTTGGGGCAAGATGAATACTGGCAGAATCATCCGCTTCCATGAATACAAGAGCAAGAATGCTGATGGTAATCTGATTTCTCTGAGTACCCGATCGCTCACGGCATGTACCCCAGGAGCCGGTTCTGAGGAATGCGTACTCAGCGATGTTCAGGCAGCAACCTATACCAAGCGAAATGCCCTGGGTGGTTCTGATGGTTTTGAACCCGACAAACTCTGTGCCCAGATCAATGCACAGAGTGGCAAGGTTGCTGGCGGAGAGGCTGCAGAAAAACAGATTGTATGGAAGGATGACATCGAGCTGGAAGACAATCTCCTGAAATGGAACCTTCAGGACGAAGCCCTCTGCTACTTCCTCTTCAAGAAGGATGAAACAGGCAAATGGATCTATCTAGAGAATACCATCAGCAATCAGGTGAATCTCACCAACCTTGGTGCCGGTTCCTACTGCGTACGTGCTGCCAACCAGCGTGGCGGACTGGGAGGAGCTACCAAGGAGATAGAATATGTGGTAGCCGATCCATACCCGCTTGATATCAAGAAAGTGGAAGGTTATAAGGAGGGTGATAAAGATTATGGCTGGACCACCATCTGTCTGCCATTCAACGCCAAGGTTCCGGAAGAGGTAAAGGCATACGCTGCCACGGCGCATAACCAGACGGATGCAGAATCGAAGATTACCGACTTCATCATGACGCTGACTCCGGTAACGGTGATAAATGCCAACAAGGGTTATGTGGTTTACGGTCCTGTTGGCACTCACGATTTCCATCCTACCTCGCGAGAATGTGACAAGGTAACGATTCTGAAGGGAAATCCGAGCAAGGAAGCCATTGATAAGAACAACAACAATGGCTATGTGCTCTCCTACAAGGCAACGTGGGGATTAGGTTTCTACAAGTACACGGGTTCTACCCTAGCCGGCAACCGTGCTTGGCTGCCGAAGGAGATGGTGAGTGACAGCAACCAGGAGAGCCTGGCATTAGGCAAGCGTGGCATCACCTTCGTCTTTGCCAAGGGAGCCACCCCAGTTCTCCTCCCGAAGAATGATGAAGAAGAGAAAGAGGAACCAATCTACAACCTGCAAGGTCAAAAAGTAGATAAATCCTCTGCCCACCACGGCATCTTCATCACCCGGCAGAAAGGCAAGTTCTACAGAAAATAAAGTTTAAAGACACACAAGAAAAAAGCACGAGAAAAGGCTGGCAGGAAAAATTCCTACCAGCCTTTTGTTTTGACCCACGCAGATTAAGTATTTTTTTAAGTCACGCAGATTTGGCTTTCCCTTCGGCCGCCGATTTTCAATTCGCAGATTACGCAGATTTGGAGACCTACCGCTAGGCGTCCCGGCGGATTTGTAATCCGCCGTAGAAAAAGGTTCGACCTATTAAAACCGGGGGGATTTGCAATCCCCCAACAAAAGGAAAAGCATACTTCTTTGCTGCGGATTGCAAATCCGCAGAGCCTAAATAGGTTAGGACATTTTTTGACGCCGGATTTCAAATCCGGCGGAACGCCTAGCGGGCTTGCGTTCTTTTGTTTTATACCTCATCCCCAAACGATGCTCGGATAAGTTTCTCTCTAATATCCGGATAAACATCTTCTGAAAAATAGCCTTTCAAGCCATCCACGATTCTCACGTAAATAGCGTGGTTATACACTTCCTTACCTTGTCTGACTCCCGTAAGGTACTTTGGACCCAGCTGAATGTCGGCTGAGAACTCTGCGCAGTTAATCTCATTGTCATGCATGATCTGGCGCAATGTTTTGCCAAATAAATGCATGTCAATGTCAATTTTACTTTTGTACATTGTTAAATTAATTTAAGAAATTAAAAAATATAGTTGAAAATTCCCACTATGGGAATTGACCTTTCAACCTTTTTTTGTAACTTTGCGATATGAAACCAGCGAGATACTGACTATCCCCAACTCCTTTCTCACTCAATCATGTAAACGGAACAATCCGCTTTACCAACAATAGTAAATGATAAAAATGAAGCAACTAGTATCACAATTCGCAAACATGACCAGCAAGACTCCCATACAGGGAGATCTCGAAAGCCTGGTTTCATTTATGAAAACCGATGAGAGACTCAAGTTCCTCACCCAGTCCTACCGCCAAACCGGCAAGAAGACCTTTAAGGCAGATGCACCCCTCTTTGCCCCAGCCTGCCACCTCGAAGGAGGCAAGGGTCAGGACAACATCCGGGCACTCACCCACCTATCTCTCGTAGATTTCGATGAGCTCTTCCCCGAAGTGCCTCCCGATATCACGGCTCTCAACGCCCTGAAGCAGAAGCTCTGCGCCGATCCGCACACCCTACTCTGCTACATCACGATGAGCGGCAACGGTATCCGAGTCATCTATCCCTTTCTCGGAGATGACTACCCCGCCGCCTTCGCCAAGGGCAATGACTACTATCAGCAGCTCATTGGCAAAAAAGCTGACTTTCAATGCAAGAACGTCAATCGACTCAGTGGTCTCGCCTACGATCCCGATGCATACTACAATTCCGATGCTATCTCTTTCTCAGCCGAAGAAATCTCCCTATTCCATACCGAGACAACTAAGAAGAATCAGAAACAGAAGAAACTGGAACACATCAACACCTACTACGAGCAAATCATCAAGCCGAAACTAGACAACGACAAGATTATTTATCAGCCAAACAAACACAATAACTATGTGATGAGAGTGGGCTATATGCTCGCCAGGAAGCGCTATGCCCATGCCAACGTTCTGGAATGGGCACTCCAGAAATTTCCCGAATACGACGGCGTGGAGCAGGTCATCAAGTCCTGCTACGACAACACCCCCGGTGCCAGCAGAAAGGCATCAGGAGGAGGTGGTGGAGGCGGTGGAAATGGCGGAAGTGACAACCGCTTCGCATCGGTCGAGGAAATCAGAATTTTTCTCGATGGTCATATCCGTCTCCGATACAATCTCATCACCCAGCGATACGAGTTCCAGGAAATCCCAGAAGGCGCATCACCTTCCGCCGCTTCCGCCACTTCCGACAAATCGCCAAAATGGCAGATACTCCTCGACCGACACGTCAACTCGCTCTGGACCAAGATGTCGCTCACGGTGAAGGTAAATAAGTTGGATATGCGCAATGTCATCGAGAGCGATTATACGCCCGTATTCAATCCCTTCGAGGATTATTTCGCCCATCTCCCGCCCTGGAAGGAGGGCGACAAGGACTACATCGCCGAACTCGCAGCCACCGTGAAAGTGAAGGATACCGACAGCTCCGTGCTGAGCTTCGAGGAATGCCTGAAAAAGTGGCTCGTGGCAATGATTGCCGGTTGGCTGGACGAAGAGGCGGTCAACAATGTCATCCTGGTCTATATCGGAAAACAGGGTGCCAACAAGACCACCTGGTTCAATCATCTCCTTCCGCTGGAGCTGAAGCAGTACTTCTACACGAAGACCAATGCCAAGCGAATGACGAAGGATGATCTCATCGCCCTCTCGCAGTACGCCCTCATCTGCTGCGAGGAGCTGGATACGATGTCAGCCTCGGAGATGAACCAGCTGAAGGCTGCGGTGACGATGCAGTATATCAACGAGCGAGCTGCCTATGCCCACTATGCCGAGCAGCGCAAGCACATCAACAGTTTCTGCGGCACGGGCAACAATCCTGAGTTTCTGAACGATCCTACGGGTACCCGCCGCTGGCTGCCTTTCGAGGTAGAGAGCATCGTCTCCCCTCGCCAGCATCCCTTCAATCATCCCGGCATCTATGCCCAGGCTTACGCCCTCTACAAGAGCGGCTACCGCTACTGGTTTACGGATGAAGAGATAGAGCGGCAGAACCGGCACAACAGCAAATTCGAGACGCCACGCCTCGAACAGGAACTGGTGGATCTCTACTTCCGGAAGCCTTCGGAGGGAGAGACAGGGGAGTTTGTGTCCGTAGCCCGGGCGATGCAGATCATCGGCTGCAACATCACTCAGAAGCTGAGCAGCCAGAAGATTGGCAAGGCATTCAGCGACCTGGGATTCAAGAGGTTTCGCAATACAAGATGCCGTGGTTTCATCGCCATCATCCGTACGGCTGAAGAGATCAGAAACTATCAGATTTCCCTGGGAATCGATGCCAGCAGCAACCTTCCGTTCTGATGCAGTTTATGACACTATGACACTTATGACACTTGTTTTCTAAAACTTTCCTCACGCGGGCGGGCAGGAAAAATTTTCCAGAAAGGCCTCCCGCCCGCCTACGTGAGAGAGATTTCAAGAAAAGCCTGTCATAAGTGTCATAAGTGTCATACCGGAGCAAAAAATCTCCAGCATCCTAAGTAAGTCACTCAGGCATCCTAAGCAAGTCACTTACGGCTCGTAAGTAAGTCACTTAGGCATCCTAAACAAGTCTCTTTTAAATTTCAATCAATATGGAACAGAAATGTTATTCCAAGCAAGAGTTAGCTCTTGAGTATTTCCCTGATGCCACTCCCGAAGTGGCAAGTGCCCATCTCAGAAGATGGATCAACCGCTGCAAGCCTCTCCACGATGCTCTGGTGAAGAGCGGCTACACCAAATGGTCGAAGGAATTCAGTCCGATACAGGTAGCCCATATCTTAGACTATCTGGGCGAGCCATAGGAAGAAAATCATTCTTCCGGGCTTATCTTCAGAAAAAGACGTGAAAATCAGTGAGAAAACGTGAGTAAACGTGAGAAAACGTGAATGGCGGATTCTGAATGTTGTATCTTTGCATTGTGATTCAGAAAGAACCACGGGCAATGCGCAGCGCCGATTAACTTTAATAATTTAACCATTTAAACGTTATGATCAGAATTGTCTTATACCAGAACACGAACCAGAAGATTGCCGAAGCTTACGGCAAATGGTTTCCACGAGTAGTATCCGATGAGACCATCGGACTCGAAGAGCTCGCCGCTCACATGGCTAGCCACAACACCCCTTACAGCAAGGGTGCCATCCTCGGCATGCTTACCGATGCAGCTGCCTGCACCAAGGAGTTGCTCCTCTTGGGTAAAAATGTAAAATTTGCCGACATCGCCATTTTCTCCCTCGGACTGAAGGTGAAGGGCGGTGCACCTACCAAGGAGAACTACAACGTAGGGAAGTACATTTTGGGACTGAAGTTGAGAGCCAGAGCCACTGGCGAGCTCAAGACCGAGAACCTTGACACCTCTATCAAGCTCATCAATCTGGCAGCTCCTGCAACGGAGAATCCAGTGAATCCAGGTAATCCGGATGATGCCGGCAAGGACAACCCATCAGGTGGTGGCAGCCAGACCACAGGTGGTGGAGGCAGCCAGACTGGTGGCGGTGGCAACACCGATAACACCCAACAGGGTGGCGGCGGAACCACGGATAGCGGTTCTACAGAAGAAGGCGGCGACAACGTAAATTTTTAGCCGAGAATCGTAAAATCTGAAAGAAGGGAGCCGTATGGCGTCAGGGGCATTCCGAGAGCATCAAGAGGCAGGAATCATCTGCAACAATCATCAAAAGCAAGCTCTGCACGGGTGCCTGGGTTATAGGGGTTCCTTCTTAGGATATCTCCCTGGTTATGAACTTTTTAGTTGAATCAAGTTTTAGTAAATCAAGTATTAGTAAATCAAGTATTAGTAAATCAAGTATTAGTAAATCAAGTATTAGTAAAGTCAATTTTTAGTAAATCAATTTTTAGTAAATCAATTTTTAGTAAATCATCAGACCATGAGAAAAGAAACCATCAAGAAGATCATCAATCTTATCATCACGGTACTTACCGCCATCGCTTCTGCCGTCTGCGTGCAGAGCTGCAAGGGATTGTAATGAATCCCGCATCAGTATTCAGAAATCGTTATTCAGAAATCGTTATTCAGTAATCATTAACAAGAGTTGCCTATGATCAAGAACAGAAAGATCAATTTAATCGTTATCCACTGCAGTGCCACCCGAGTCACCCAGGACTTCACGGTAGGCGAATTGGAGGCGTGTCATTTAGCCCGTGGTTTCCGTGACATCGGTTATCACTATTACATCACGAAGGACGGAGTGATTTATCCGTGCCGTCCGGAGTCGGAGCCTGGAGCACATGCCCGTCATTACAACGCCCACAGCATCGGCATCTGTTACGAGGGTGGTCTGGATGCCGAAGCCCGTCCTGCCGACACCCGCACACCGGCCCAGAAGGCTGCGATGAGAGAGCTTCTGAAGAGTCTCTGTACCGACTATCCTGAAGCCGAGATCATGGGTCATAGAGATCTCCCTGGTGTCCACAAGGAGTGTCCATGTTTCGATGTCAAGAAGTGGCTTTCCAGCATTCATTTCCACATATAATTTTCCGTACTCTTCTCTCTTTCCTCCCCCAATCTTATGTCCCCGCACATAAGGTTGGGGCTTTTTCGTATAAATCAAGAAAATGCAGCCATTTATGCGATTTTCTGCCATCAAGATTTGCCCATCTTCTACATTTTTATTAAATTTGCACGAAAAAGCATAAAATATACAGGAATATGAATGACAAGATAGCTAATATTGATGCTCATTTCATAGATGATATCAGAACCATCATCACAAAGGCAAGAAGCAAGGCGTATCAATCTATCAACGAAGCCTTGATACGCTCAAACTGGGAAATTGGCAAACGTATTGTTGAAGAAGAGCAACTTGGCAAGCAGCGTGCAGATTATGGAATACAGCTCATCAAGTCTATATCTCAGCAGTTGACAACTGAGTTCGGCTCCGGCTATGGTGTTCGTAACCTTGCCTATTTCAAGCAATTATACCAATATTTCCCTGATTGGGAGATTTTGCACGCGCGCGTGCAAAATCTTACTTGGACCCATCTGAAGAGTATTCTAAGAGTTACAGATGCAGGAGCTCGCCTATGGTATTTAAAGGAATCGTCAGAGCAAATGTGGAGCACAAGAACCCTCGACCGCAATGTTGCCTCACAATACTATTATCGTCTTCTGCAAACCAGCAATGAGCACAAAGAAGAGGTAGAGAACGAGATGAAAACCCTTACAAAAGGATACGCAGACTCACCAGCCATGTTCATCAAGTCGCCAATGGTGACAGAGTTCCTTGGCTTATCCCGAGACATGAGTTTCTCGGAAAGCGAACTGGAGAGTGCCATCATCACCCATCTTCAGAAGTTTCTGATGGATATGGGCAAAGGCTATGCCTTTGTAGAGCGCCAGCAGCACATCATCACCGATACCCAGGACTACTACATAGACCTGGTATTCTACAATTACCTGATGAAATGCTTCGTACTGATCGACCTGAAGACGACCAAGATCACCCATCAGGACGTTGGACAAATGGATATGTATGTAAGAATGTATGATGAGCTGAAACGCACGGAAGGCGACAACCCGACCATCGGCATACTGCTCTGTTCGGAAACCAGCCAGGACATTGCAAGATTTTCCATCCTGCACGACAGCAAGCAATTATTCGCTTCTAAATATCTCACCTATCTCCCTACAGAGCAACAGCTTAAGGAAGAGATAGAAAAACAGAAAGAGCTATTCAGACTACAACATATCAGATAAGGCAAAGCAGTCCAAACTCCTTGTTGTAGTCGCTGGACGTGCCTTCCTCATAACCATGATGGTCACGAAGATAGCTGACGAGTATTGTTTCGAGTTCTTTCTCTGATATGTCTGTTGGCATAACTTCTTCTGTTTAAAATTCTTTCTTCAGCTCATTGTATAAGTCAACTGGTCCCAAGTGCCAGTATTGGGTACTTTCGGTGGATAGCTTCTTATAGAGTTTTGAGCGATATATACGGTTGATTGCATCCGTAAGGCTTATGCCCTTGTCTTCTGAGAGCCAAGGGGCAAGCCATCCAATCTTTAATGGCAGCAACATATACAAGTTGTCTTGCGTTATTTTTGCATTCATAACTTTATAATTTTTGATTCCACAAATTTAATGGCTTGCAGCGACTTCTCCGTATGGAAAAGATACTGGTCAACCAATTTATATGTCTTTAATTCTTGAATGAGAGTAGGCATACTGATGATGCCGCCTTCATAGAGTGTGAACTGAGTATAAACGCTATCGTTTGCCACAGGACCATACACGATGTCGTAGTCGTGGGTGAACTCCCTCTCGGTACGGTTTTTCATTACGAAATTCACCCATTCCTCTGTTGGTTTCTCGAAGAAAAGTGACTTCATGTCATTTATTACTTCGTCATCCAACTCATAGACATTCACGTAACCAACAGATACTCCTTTATCTTTCATCCTTCGCTCTACCCATTTCTTAGCCTGTTCGTAAGAGGTTGTTGTGTAGAAGCCAGAGCCATAGTCAAGAGAACGGTTTGGCTGACGTATCTCTGGGTTTCTAACTTCCTCGATACTTCCATGATATACTTTGCTCATTTTCTTCTTTCGTTTATCATTTTGTCAATTTCTTCAACCAGCCACTGACCGCCTTGCGTATGGAGTACATCGTAGAACTCACAAAAATGCTCTGCTATGCCATATTGTTCAAACAAATTCACCACATCCTCAGTAGCCATATTCTTTGCCTTGGCATATTGCTCTATGCAGAACGATACAAACATGGCTCTAGCTTGCTGTTCCTTGTTCATTGTTGTTCTCCTTTCTGTGGCTCTGCCACTTTCTCCTCTAAAACTGCCTTTATGCGATTTAACTTCATATTTTTATTGCATTTTACCCTACAAAAATAATAATTTATTGCGATAATCTATCATAAATAGGCAAAATTTTAGCATTTTATAAGGTGATTTTAGTCGAAGATGCTACAAATCCCACTTTTTATGCTTATTTTTGAAACTTTATGGTTCTGTTTTTAGGTCTTGGCTTGAAAGCTATGAATCTGAGTAAATCCGTGAAATCTGTGGGAGATATGCGGAAGGGAGAAAGCATTAAAACTTGTAAAAAACGGGTATTATCTGAGTTTTTTGTTTTACCTTTGTACCTTCAATGACAGTTAGAGACAAAATAAACATTAAATAATATGGAAAATAAAAGCAAAAGAATAGAAGAGATCTTCAAACAGGATCTGAGTATGTACCTTACTGGCAGACAGCGTGTTGATGACCAGCTTCCGGATGCTCCAGACATCGAGGAACAGTGGGCTAAGATAGGCGAAAGCTATCTGCCTGATGCCATGCGCGAGTTCAGCAAATACCCTACCGTGGCTCTGGGATGGATTATGTTTGTAGGCATGGCCATCGCCAAATACTGGGACGAGGACTGGGAACTGTATGGCAAGGTAGATAATCTTTATGAATACCTCAGAGACCGCATTGATTTCGACCACATGGATGACTATATTCTCGACCAGGTTCTGCTGCTCGACGAGAACGAGCACAAGGCTACTTCTACCATCGTAGCAGAGTGTGCCGCTCGCACCTATACCCTGCTCATCCATCAGGGATATGAGCCTGGTACAGAGGCTGCTTTCCGTGGTTTCATTGCAGCTTTACATCAAATGTATCTGATGGGCGCAGCCATGGAACTGAAGAGACTGGGTTATCACATGACTCAGCTGCAGTAATTAAAAAACATTAAAAAAGATTTTGTTATATGAAATAATAGTTGTACCTTTGCACTCGATTTTCGGATAACGAAGCAAAAATCACATTAATTCATATAACAAAACTTTTTAAATGAAGGCAATAGCAATTAAGTCGAGTTTGTTTTCTTGCTTGAAGAGTTACAACAAGAAAACATTCATGTCTGACCTCATGGCAGGTATCATCGTTGGTATCGTAGCCCTGCCTCTGGCCATCGCATTCGGTATCGCTTCTGGCGTGACACCCGAGAAGGGTATCATCACAGCCATCGTAGCGGGTCTCATCATCTCCATCTTCGGCGGAAGCAAAGTGCAGATCGGCGGACCTACAGGAGCATTCATCGTCATCATCTACGGCATCATCCAGAAGTATGGATTCGAGGGATTGACCATCGCAACGCTGATGGCAGGTCTCTTCCTGGTGCTCTTCGGGCTGCTCCGACTCGGTACCATCATCAAGTACATCCCTTATCCTATCGTGGTAGGTTTCACCAGCGGTATCGCCGTAACCATCTTCACCACTCAGATCAAGGATCTCTTCGGTTTGACATTGGCTTCCAATCCTTCTGACTTCCTGGAGAAATGGGGTGTCTATTTCCAGAGTTTCGACACCATCGACCCTTGGTGTGCCCTCATCGGTGTGGTTAGCGTGGTGGTCATCGCCATCACTCCTAAGTTCAGCAAGAAGATTCCGGGATCGCTCATCGCCATCATCCTGATGACCGTTGTGGCGCTGTTGCTCAAGCAGTTTGCCGGCGTAGAGAGCATCGAGACCATCGGCGACCGTTTCTCTATCAGCAACGAGTTGCCTGCTGCCCAGGTTCCTGAGATGAACTGGGAGACCATCAAGAGTCTGGTATCTCCTGCCATCACCATCGCCATCCTCGGCGCCATCGAGAGTCTGCTCTCTGCTACCGTTGCCGACGGTGTCATCAGCGACCACCACGATTCTAATACAGAGTTGATTGCCCAGGGTCTGGCGAACATCGCTTCCCCACTCTTCGGCGGTATTCCGGCTACCGGTGCCATCGCCCGCACAATGACCAATATCAACAACGGCGGTAAGACTCCTGTCGCAGGTATCATCCACGCAGTGGTATTGTTGCTCATCTTCCTCTTCCTGATGCCACTCGCCAAGTATATTCCTATGGCTTGTCTGGCAGGTGTACTGGTTGTGGTTTCATACGGTATGAGCGGCTGGAGAAGTTTCCTGGCATTGATGAAGAATCCTAAGAGCGACGTTACCGTGCTCCTGATTACCTTCTTCCTCACCATCATCTTCGACCTGACCATCGCCATCGAGGTGGGATTGATTATCGCCTGTCTTCTCTTCATGAAGCGAATGAGCGAGACCACTGATGTTACGGCAGTTACTGAGGATGAGATTGATTTGAACAAGGAATATGATTTCCTCTCTACCAACCTGGAGCACTATACGATTCCTAAGGGCGTAGAGGTATATGAGATCAACGGTCCTTTCTTCTTCGGAGCAGGTAATAAATTTGAGGAAGTGATGGCAGCCTTCGGTGACCGTCCATTGGTTCGCGTCATCCGCATGCGTAAGGTTCCATTCGTGGATTCTACCGGTATCCACAACCTCACCAACCTCTGTGAGATGAGTCAGAAGGAGGATATTCAGGTAGTTCTCTCCGGTGTCTGCGAAAAGGTAAACGCCCAGTTGGAGAAGGCGGGCTTCTACAATATGCTCGGCAAGGAGAACATCACTGATCATATCAGCAAGGCGCTGAAGCGTGCTGAAGAGATCATTGAGGCTAAAAAATAACGAACTGTACGGTTGAAACGGGCTGAAAGCCCAAAAGCTCCTAGCCCAGGGCATCGCCCTAGGCTTTAGAACAGATACAAAAAAGTCGCCCTGAAAGGGCAAAAGCTTTCAATTTCAAAGCTTTTGCCCTTTCAGGGCGACTTTACTTTTTGCCAACATTACCCAGGGCGATGCCCTGGGCTAGGAGCTTCTGCCCTTTCAGGGCGTGTGGGGCTTACTTGCGAAACTAGAGGATAACTCCTACAGGACTTTACCCAGGAACTCCTGGAGTCTTGGAGACTTCGGATGATTGAAGACTTCTTCAGGGGTACCATCCTCCGTGATATAGCCATCACTGAAGAAGAGCACACGATTGGCAACTTCTCGGGCAAATCCCATTTCGTGGGTTACTACTACCATCGTCATGCCTTCAGCAGCCACATCCTTCATCAACTGCAATACTTCTCCTACCATCTCCGGGTCGAGCGCAGAGGTAGGTTCATCGAAAAGAAGAACCTCCGGATTCATTGCCAGGGCACGGACGATGGCTACACGCTGCTTCTGTCCGCCCGAAAGACTATCCGGGTAACTGTCTGCCTTGTCCAGCAATCCGATGCGGGAGAGAAGCTCTGTAGCCTTCTCATCCGCCTCTTCACGGGTCATCTTTCCCAACTCTACTGGTGCCAGCATGATATTGCGGCGGATGGTCATATTCGGGAAGAGATTAAACTGCTGGAACACCATACCCACCCGCTGACGCATCTTGTTGATATCTACATCCCAGGAGGTAAGGTCTATGCCATCGATCAGAATCTTTCCCTCCGTAGGTTCCTCCAAGAGATTGATGGAACGCAGGAAGGTACTCTTGCCACAGCCCGACGGGCCGATAATGGCTACCACTTCGCCCTGCTTGACGGAAGTGGTAATGCCTTTCAGGACTTCGTTGTCGCCGAAGCGCTTGCGAAGTCCTTCTATCTTGATTATCTCGTTCATTTTATCCATTCTATTATCTTTCGCTCTTTCTCAAACGCTTTTCCAACTTTCTCACTCCGGCATTCAGTCCGAGGACGATGATGAGATACAGACAGGCTACTACACCCAACGGCATCATTGCCTCGTAGGTGATGCTGCGGATGATATCGGAACCCTTGGTAAGATCCACGAGACCGATGTAACCGCTGATGGAAGTCTCCTTGAGCAGGGTGATGAGCTCATTACCCATCGCCGGCAGCACATTCTTGAAGGCTTGTGGCAGGATGATGAGTCGCATGGTCTTGCCATAAGAAAGACCGAGACTTCTACCCGCTTCCATCTGTCCCTCATCTACCGACATAATACCCGAACGGATGACCTCGGCAATATATGCCGCAGAGTTCAAACCGAAGGCTATGACGGCTACCAGGATCTTGTTGACATCGGCTGAGGCGAAGACCACATAATAGATGATGAGCAACTGCACCATGGTAGGGGTGCCACGCATGACGGTGAGATACAACTGGCAGAGCATATTCGGAATGCGCCAACCACCCCGACGTTCGTGACGGGCACGGACAATGGCTATCAGCGTACCGAGAATCACGGAAAGGATGATGGCGAAGAAGGTGATGATGAGCGTATTGCCCAATCCCTGCAGGAGATACTCATAGCGGTTGTCATCGATGAAGCAAGACTTGAACTTATCCAGAATTCCATGCTGTGCACCAGCTACTTCTGCATTTCCGGAATTTACCATGATGACCTGTCGCACATCGGCGTAGGAATCGGTGAACCCGATGTTCTTCTCCCGCTCGGGGGTGATGGTAATACCGGCGATACCGGCATCAGCCTTGCCTGCCTGTACGGAAGTGATGATGGCATCAAACTCCATATCAAGAATCTCGACATCCACGCCCATCACATCGCCAATGGCATTCGCCACATCTACATCGATACCCACAATCTTACCATCCTGGTAGTACTCGAATGGTTCGAAGGTGGCATTGGTGGCAAAGCGGAGACTCTTCTTCAGTCCGAGCTTCAGCAGCGCTTCCGGTCCTACCTTCTTCACATCCGGAGTCTTAGGCGTATAAGCCACGGCAATGCCCCGTTCCAGATGGCGGTTGACGATGGAATCGATGACGCCATTCGCCTTCAGGATACGGATGGCTTGATTGATGGACTGCTGCAACTCGGCATGATCCTTTGCCACACAGATGGCGAAAGAGGAGGCATCGAAGGTTTCCGGCAGAATGCGGAGAGAAGGATTCACCCGCTGGAATGCCTTGGCTGGTGCCTCATCGGTCACCATACAGTCGATCTTACCCTGGAGGAGCGCCTGAATGGCATCGGCTCCCTTGTTGTATCGTTCTACCTTGGTGCCATCTCCTTTCTTTTCCAACTCTGTGGCAAGTCCGTCGCTGGTGGTACCTAACTGTACGCCGATAACGGCGCCCTGCAAATCAGCCTTCGCCTTCAACTGCTTTCGGGTTTCGGAAGAATCCGAGCCGCAGGAAGACAGGAGAAGACAGACTGCTATTACTAAAGTACTTAAACTAAATTGTTTTAATCTGTTATAAATCATCTAATTAATCATTATTCTCCTTTAAAGCCTTTTGCCAAACCGCCCTCGCTGGTTTCCTTATAGAGCGAAGGGAGATCGTGACCGGTCTGTCGCATTACCTCTACTACTCTATCGAATGATACGCTGTGATGACCATCCGAGAAGGAAGCGTAGAGATCAGCATCCAGAGCACGGGCAGCCGCAAAGGCATTGCGCTCGATGCAAGGAATCTGTACCAATCCGCAAACCGGGTCGCAGGTCATACCCAGGTGATGCTCCAATCCCATTTCGGCAGCATACTCTACCTGGGCAGGACTACCGCCGAAGAGTTGGCATGCCGCAGCTGAAGCCATCGCACAAGCTACACCTACCTCACCCTGGCAACCCACATCAGCACCACTGATAGAAGCATTGTGCTTGACGATGTTACCCACCAGTCCGGCAGTAGCCAAAGCACGGAGGATGCGCTCCTCGCTCATTTCATGAGCGGTATGCATGTGATAGAGTACGGCAGGAAGTACACCACAGGCACCACAGGTAGGAGCCGTAACGATGGTACCGCCCGATGCATTCTCCTCACTCACCGCCAGTGCATAGGAATAAATCAGTCCGCGGCTCTGCAAGGAAGCACGATAGCCCTTTGCCTTGATATGATAGACAGCAGCCTTGCGCTGAAGTTTCAGCGGTCCAGGCAAGACACCCTCATGACTGAGACCATTGTGGATAGACTGCTTCATGGTATCCCAGACCTTACGGAGATAATCCCAGATATCCTTATCCTCGCATTTCTCCACGTATTCCCAGAAAGAGCGGCCGTTGTCGTAGCACCATTTCTGGATTTCCGCCATCGTCTTCAGGTCATAGACATCTTCAGCGCCCAACTCCGACTGTCCATCAGAACCATCCGAGATGGCACCGCCACCGATACTATAAACAATCCACTCATCAATCACGTCGCCATTCAGGTCCTTGCCCACAAACTTCATTCCGTTAGGATGGAAAGGCAGGAAGACCTGAGGCTTCCAGATGATATGAACAATATGCTTCTTGAGCACTTCCTCGATAGCCACATCGGTCATGTGACCCTTGCCGGTAGCAGCCAGGGCACCATACAATGTAACTTCGTAGGACGAAGCATTAGCACAACGCTCCAGGAAGAGCTTAGCTGCGCGCTGAGGTCCCATCGTATGACTGCTCGATGGTCCCTTGCCAATTCGGTATAACTCCTTTAAAGATTTCATTTTTCCCGTATTATAATGTTATTGTTTTCATTTCAGGTATTTTCCCCTTGCTGGTCTATTTCACCTGGGTGGCTCTGGTGATGACGATGTCTTCCAGCGGGCGGTCATTGTTGTCCTTGTTGGTAGCCACATTCTGGATCTTATCTACCACATCCATACCTTCCAGCACCTCGCCGAACACGGTATATCCATTGTCCAGATGAGGCACTCCACCATGCTTGATGTAACCCTGCTGCAACTGCTCGGATGGCAGAGCGTAGGATTTCGCACCCTCTCTCTTCTCCTTCTCTACATAGTATTCCATCTGTCGGGGCGAGAAGTTTCTGCCCCAGGTGATATAGAAATCGGTAGAGGCTGATGCCTTGGTTGGATTCTCATCATCCCCCTCACGGGCTGCACAGAGCTGACCGCGCTTGTGGTAATATTTAGGATAGATGATTTCGGCTGGTACCGTATAGTTGACATCAAACTTCTCCACCTTTCCAGGAGTTACCTTGCGACAGGAATAATCACCGCCCTGGATCATGAAGTTCTTGATGACACGCTGAAAGATACAGCCGTTGTAATATCCGCTGTTCACGAGCTTGAGGAAGTTGTCGCGGTGATGCGGAGTATCGTTATAAAGAGCCACACGGATATTGCCCATCGTGGTTTCCAGCAGTACCTCGTGGCAGGTGGTATCACGAGGGGTCTCCCAAGGGAGCAACTCATTGTCGAATGCCGGACGGGCAGTCTGCTGAGTTGGCTGAGTCTGTTCCTGCGCCATTGCCTGAGGAGCAAAAACAGCCAGCAAGAGGGCAGATATCGTTATTATCTTTTTCATTTTCTTAATACTTAAATCTGTTTTTTATGTTATTGATTGCAAAGATAATGATTTTATTCTAAAAAGTTATGCTTTTCTCAAACTTTCTTTATATCTTTGCGTGCAAAATGACAGAAACGGGCAAAATGATGCTCGAAAATTGGTGAATAACATAAAAAGCTTCGAAAATGAGGCTACATAAACGATTTGATATGATGACAACAAAAAGATTATATCTTCTTCTCCTGGGCTTCGCACTGATAGGAATGAAAGCCCAGGCACAGCACGTGAGCTTCGGACCTCTGCACAGTCAGGATAGTCCGAGGGAAGACTGGCTGTTGCCAGGCGATACGGTATATCAGGACGGGAAAACCGTAGTATATGGAGGCAAACCCGTAAAAAACACCTATACCCCTATCCGGCATATCGATTCCAACAACGACGAACTCTACAAGATGGGCAGTTATCTGAAGAATCCTCAGGATAGTGATTATTATAACAATCCGATCTCCAATCTGGTCAATTCTGGAGGATTGGGAAACAGCTATGACTATTGGGGAAATGACTGGGGCAAATATGGCTGGAACCGATATGGCTGGGGACTCCATAAGGGACTGAACCTCTCGGTAGATCTTTCCGTCTTCGCCACTTTCGGCAAGCATGCGCCACACTGGGGCGGTTTTACCCAGACCATCAATGCCACGTATCTCACGCCGCTCACCAAGGACAACAAGCTGTGGATGGCTTTGGGTACCTATCTCAACAACATCAATTACGGAGGCGACAATTTCCGGGATGGTGGTGTGTATGGCATTCTGGGCTATCAGTTTGATGAGCACTGGGAGGCATACGTATATGGACAGGTAAGTGTTGCCAACAACTACAATTCCATCTACAACCGTTATGCCGGATATGGTCCTTACGGATATGGCAGATATGGTATGTATCCCGGCATCTGGGGAATGGGCGTGATGCCTGGAGGATATGGTATGGGAGCTGCCGGTGCCAATGTATTAGGTGCCGGGGTAAGATACACCAACAAGAACTTCTCCATCGGAGTAAGCGTAGAAGGAAACTGGTATAACACCCCAAAGACTCCTACCTATTACAAACAGTATGATTATCCGGTTTCGGAACCGCTTAAGTGATAAACAATAAAGCCAGCGATTTTTCGGTCGCTGGCTTTATTATTTATTGTATTGAGTAGTGATTATCCACAGATAATCTGAACGATGCGTTCTGCAGACCGTCCATCCCATCTATCAGGAATACCACCCTTCTTCCATTCACCCTTCACAATCTTCTCCATAGCCTGCTGAAGCTTCTCCGGATTTTCAGCAACGAGCTCGTTGGTTCCTACGGTTACCGTTTCCTGATGCTCGGTATAGCTATTCAGGGTGATGCATGGCACACCATTGAAGGTAGCCTCTTCTGCCACATTACCCGAATCGGTGATTACACCCATGGCGTGGGCTGAGAGATAAGAGAAATCGAGATAACCCTGAGGCTGCACAACCATGATACCCGACTGATGGTCAGCCACATCCTGGTAAGCCTTGAAGGCAAGCACGAATCCCAATGCCTTGCCACGCAAAGGAGCCAGAACCTTGATGCCTGCCTGGCGAGCCACACTGTCGATCGTTGAGATCAAGGTCTTCATCTCATCGATATTGTTGACGATGGCCTTGCGGTTCAAGGTAAGCACCATATACTTGCCATCCTCCAGATGCTGCTCGTCCATCACCTGAGGGCGCTTCATGCGCTGCTGCAGGAATCGGATGTTATCAATGAGTACATTACCCACCATATAGACCTTAGAGAGTTCGGCACCCTCCTTGTTGGCGATACTGTTGTTGGAGATACCTGCGGTGAAGAGAATATCAGAGAGTCCGTCGATTACCAGACGATTGATTTCCTTCGGCATCGTGATATCGAAGCTACGGGTACCTGCTGCGATGTGAGCCAACTGAACGCCCTGCTTCTTGGTGACGATAGCCACAGCCATGGTAGAAGCCAGATCATCCACCACAATCACCACATCCGTAGGATTCTGCTGGAGATAGCGCTCAAACTGAGCCATCACCATACCGGTCAGCTCATTCATATTCTCACATTCCACGCCCAGATAAACATCCGGCTTGCGGATACCCAAGTCAGAGAAAAGAGAATCTTCAAGGGTCTCATCGTCTTCGCGACCGGTATAGACCAGCTTGCACTCCATCTCCCCGCCCGCATTCCGGGCATTCTCTATCGCTCTCATCACAGGAGCCACCTTGATGAAGTTAGGTCTCGCTCCAGCAACAATACAAATTTTCTTACTCATATTTTTTTAGTTTACTTACTGTTAAACAAATCCTTGATGCCACCGATGGATCCCAGGAGGTTGGTAGCCTCGTATGGCAGATAAACCACCTTATTATCCTTACCCTGAGCCACTTCCTGCATCATGGTAATGTATTTCTGTGCCAGCAGATAGTTGGCAGGATTGGTACTCTGTCCTACGGCTTCGGTAATCTTCTGGATGGCGATGGCCTCAGCCTCAGCCTTGCGGATGCGGGCGGTAGCCTCACCTTCAGCTCTCAGGATAGCCTGCTGCTTGGCAGCCTCAGCCTTGTTGACAATCGCCGCCTTTTCACCTTCGGAGAGCAGACGCTGTTTCTCCTTCTCACCTTCTGAAGTAAGGATGGTAGCTCGCTTGTTACGCTCTGCCTGCATCTGCTTCTCCATCGCCTGGAGCACACTCTCAGGAGGAGTGATATCCTGCAACTCTACACGGTTTACCTTGATTCCCCACTTGTTGGTGGCATCGTCGAGCACCGCACGGAGCTTGGTGTTGATGGTGTCACGGGAGGTAAGTGTCTGGTCGAGTTCCATCTCACCGATGATGTTACGCAGGGTAGTCTGAGTCAACTTCTCTATCGCATTAGGCAGATTGTTGATTTCATAAACACTCTTGAAAGGATCTACAATCTGGAAATAAAGCAGTGCATTGATCTGCATCTGAATATTATCCTTGGTAATCACATTCTGACGGTCGAAATCATAAACCTGTTCACGAAGGTCGATGCTGCTGGTATAAGTATAGCTTCCTCTACGCATCGCCACGATGGTCTTGGCCTGGTCGATGAAAGGAATGATAATGTTGATACCTGGCTTCAGGGTAGCATAATAGCGACCCAACCGCTCGATGATTCTGGTCTCACTCTGAGGAATGATCACGATGGTTTTCTTTACCACTACCAGTGCAAGCAGCACTAGAGCAATCAATACATAAAGTCCTATTTCCATGATGTTTATAATTAAAAGTTAATACTTCTCTACCTGGAGAATGATAGACTGGTGACCCATCACTCTTACACGGGTGCCCTTGGCAATATCACCAGCAGCGCCCGAAGCTTCAGCCTTCCAGTCATCACCATCGAGCTTCACTCTTCCATACCCACCGGCAACGATGGTTTCACTCACCTCGCCTATCTGTCCGGCAAGGGCATCGGAATTACTCTTCCGATGATCGGCTCCCCTATGGATAGCCTTTACCAGATGCGGACGGATCAACAGGATACTGAGTACGGAACATACCGCCCAGACCACTACCTGCAACCAGAACGGAGCATCCATCACAGCCACAGGTATGCTGATGAGCGCACCGATGGCAAAACAAGTCACGTAGAAGTCGCCGGAAGACAACTCCAGGATGAGGCAGATGAACATAATGACAGTCCAAAACAGCCAGAGGTTTTGAGAGATATATTCCATCATATCGTTATTTTTTAGTTGATTTCTTCATCAGCGAGCTAGCCTTGATGGTCTTGACGCCCGTTTTGGTTGTGGTAGTAACGGAAGTCTTTCCCTGAGGCTTGTAATACTTCAGCGCAGTAGGCATCGCCGCCTTCAAGGCAGCAATACGCTTGGCATCGGAAGGGTGATCGCTGAAAATATCACTCTTGCCCTGATTGCCCGAAGCCTCAGCCATACGTTCCCAGAAAGGTATCGCCTGCTGGGGATCGTAGCCTGCCATCGCAGCAAAGATCAAGCCCATATAGTCGGCTTCTGTTTCGTTTTCACGCGAATACTTCAGATTGCGGAAGGAGAAGTACTGTCCGGCTACGGCACCCGCCAGATCTCCGACTCCATTACCTACTGCCTGATTCAGCACACCGCTCAGGATGCTGGTACCTACCTGCTGGTTCTGAGCCTTGGAAAGCTGCTCGGCACTGTGCTTAGCCACGGCGTGTGCGATCTCATGACCCAGTACGATGGCAAGCGAATTATCGCTGGAAGCCACTGGGAGCAAGCCTTCATATACCACAATCTTTCCGCCAGGCATGCAGAAGGCATTCACACTGTTGTCCTGAACGAGGTTGAATTCCCAGGAATAGTTCTGCAGATCATTGGCGTATCCGTTCTCCTTGAGATAAGTTTCCACGGCAGCAGCCAGTCGCTTTCCTACTCTTACCACCTGCGCAGTCTTCGCTGCATTGGTAGATTTCTTCGCCGAAGCCATGTACTTGGTATATTCCTGATTAGACAAGCTCAACACCTGTGCATCTGAAACAGAGATGCGATGGGTGCGTCCCGTAAGAGGCACCTTCTGCGTTGTACCGCAAGATGCAAGCATCATAGCAGCCAACATGCTAAAAACTAAAACCTTAATCCGTTTCATTTTCTATCTTCTCTTAAGTTATATATTCTATTTGCAAGAAATAGTTATCTTATGATTTGCAAATATACATCAAATACACGAAACAACCAAGTTTTTCCGAGAATTTAACAAAAAAAATAATCCCGGCTCCGAGATTCATCGTTAGAATCTCAGAACCGGGATTGATTTTTTTTATGGGGAGTTGATTTTACTTCTTAGCATTCATTGCCTTCTTGGCAGCAGCTACAGCCTTGTTGTACTTAGCAGTAGCCGACTTCAAAGCCTTGGCATTGTTAGCCTTCTTGGCAGCAGCTACAGCATCATAAAGATTCCACAACTTGAACTTAGCAGTAGCCTCCTTCTGTGACTTGGTATAAGCAGCAGCGACAGCCTCTGTAGCAGCCTCAGCCTCAGGAGAAGCATACTGATGCTTGTAGCCATCCTGCTTGTTCCAGAAACCACGGGTGAAATCTGGGAAGGTAACAGCAGCACAGTTGTTGTCCATAGAAAGCGCACCCAACTCAGCCAAAGAGCACCACTCAGCCAAATCATAAACGTCCATATCCAATGGCAAGCCATTCTGCAAGCAGTAAACCAGACGAGAGTCCATGATGAAGTCCATACCACCGTGACCCATCTGACGGCCCAGTTCACCATACTTCTTCAAGATAGGGTGATAATACTTCTTGATCAAAGCTTCCTTCTGCTCCTTGTTCATGAAACCATGAGCATTGAGGTTATCCATCTGAGGAGCACCTGTACCCTTGAGCGCCTCGCCAGAGAGTGCAAACTCCTCTGTAGGATACTTGGTAGCGTAACCCTTGGTACCAGTGAGCTTGAACAAGCGGTTGTATGGCTGAGGAGTCATCACGTTGTGCTGGATCTCCACCACCTTACCCTTGGCTGTACGCATCAAGGTAGTAGTATGGTCACCATTGCGGAACTCCTTGCACTCCTTGCCGCTCTTGTTCTTCACCCAGTCCTTGCCCACGAAAGACTCTGTATCCATGGCAACGAGCGTTGTGAAACGGTCGCCACGGTGAATATTCAGGCACTGAGCAACAGGACCCAAGCCGTGAGTAGGATAAACATCACCACGGTTCTCCATGTTATACTTCATACGCCAGTGGAGGTTGTCCTTGTCATTGTCAGCTGGATCCTTCCAGTAAGCATCCCAGAAGTCCTCGAGACAGTGGATATAAGCACCCTCAGCACGGATGATGTCACCGAAAACGCCATCCTGAGCCATAGCCAGCGCATTCATCTCATAGTAGTCGTAGCAGCAGTTCTCCAAGATGAAGCAATGCTTGCGAGTCTGCTCGCTCAAGTTGATCAGGCTCCAGCACTGATCCAGATTCATAGCACTAGGAACCTCGATGGCTGTATGCTTGCCATTCTCCATCGCAAACTTGGCAACTGGGAAATGGTGATTCCAATCGGCTGCGATATAAACCAGGTCGATGTCAGAACGCTTGCACAAAGCCTCATAGCCCTTCTCGCCGCTATAGATGTCAGCAGGCTTCAAGCCCTGCTTGCGCAAGTACTCCTGTGATTTCTCTGCACGAGCCTCCTCGTAATCGCACAAGGCAACGATCTCTACACCCGGAATGTGGCAGAAACGCATTACTGCCCAAGGACCACGCATACCGAGACCGACAAAGCCAACACGTACTGTCTTCAACTTAGGAGCCGTCAATCCCAAAACATTCTGCTGTCCTGCAGGACGTTCTGGTGTCTCCACAACGATTGTACCCTTGTCCCAATGCCACTTGGTGCCTGGAGACAAAGACTGAGCGCTAGCCGACAAAGAAAATGCCGCCAAGGCTGCCATCAAAAAACTCTTAATTTTCATCCCTAAAGTTAGCAACACTTAAAGTTAGTAATATTAATTAATAGGTTCTGATCAACATCTAGGTTTCTCAGCATTTCTCTCAAATCAGCACTCCATTCATCTTAGTGTTGCATTAGAAAACAAATGGAACGCTGAAATGACTCTGCAAAAGTACAAATAAAATTTGAGATACTGAATCTTTTTAGTGTTTTTTTATTTAAAAATTCTGCCCAAATATTCAGAATAGCTTAAAAGAGCGATAAATGTATGTTTTTTAACGATTGATATTGATAAGTGAAAATTCTGTGGATGAACATCTCAGTTAATAATTCCTGAGATATTCATCACACAGAATTTGGATATTGTATTTTAGAGGTTGATTTGAAAACCTATATTTTTCTAAAAACGATTAATCTCATCCTCAGCAGAACCGCTTCCGTTGTATTTATCTTTGAAACTATTGAAGTTGTAACTAATGGAAGCTATGATGCAGCGATTGAAGTTATTCACCTTTCTGTTCTGCACCACAAAATTAACCCTCTTTACATCGTTCAACGTCGAGCTATCAAACAAGTCCTCTGCTTTCAATGTTATCGTCAATTTCTTTTTAAGTAACTGTTTCTGTACCATCATATTGAATGACGAATAACCGTTTTGCTCGTAGATGCCATGATGTCCCTTAATGTTCCAAAAGAAATCACATCGAAAAAGCCAATCGTTCCTTAGTGCCACTACATTTTGGAAAGCGAAGAGACCGTATGGATGATTGTAGTCTAATTGCTCTCCATTATATGATAGCGTGAAATATGGTTTATAGACACCCACCGTCAAAATAGGTCGCCAACAACCAAAAACAGGTGAAACAACACATTGCGCTCCTAGTTGCTGGAAATCCTTGGCGTTGGTTGACATCCAAGTTACCGTTCCAGGTTTGCCGGATACAGCAACGACAGTCGGATGGATGTAATCCTTGATATACTGATAATCCAACTTGAAGTCGAATATGCTATAATTCACACTAAGTTCTGTATCATACACGTATTGCGGTTTCAGATAAATGTTGCCTTGCTCATAATGGTATTGATTGTTGTAGCTCACACTGTTGTTCAACTGACGAAACGAAGGACGGGTGACCCTACTACTGAAATCAAGATTCATCCCCACTCTCCCAAACATAGTGGAAAGAGAAAGGGATGGAAGTAAGTCCGAATAATTGGTCTTGTTCTTTACTTCTCCTTGGTCTGTGTTGATGGCATGAATGTACTCATAGCGAAGCCCGATGCTTCCTTTCCATTTGGAGGCAGACAAACGAAAAGTGGCAAATCCAGCATACTTGGTTTCCTTATTCTTGAATTGGTCATCGGCTATCTTCCCTTCTTCGTTTACAGACATACCCCATGAACTGATTTTACTGAAATCCGTTCCGAAATCAAGCCCATTATTCTTATTCATGTTCCAAGCAAACACCCCTTTGAGTGCAGTCGCACGATTTCGCTGGTCGTTTTGCATATGCGTGATTTCTGAGACAGCATCTATTCTACTTGTCTCGCTCACTTGTTGCTTATGTTTCAGTTGAGCATAAACATAGTCGGCATCCAAGTTGAGCTGTAGGTTGTCTGTTAGTTTGCCGATATAATACAGATTGACATTGTGAAACCTTTCCTTTTCAGATTCTTCAGTCTTGTTGTCTGTAGCTGTCAACAGTTCATCATTCTTGTACGTCTGCATATAGTCGAAAGGAGAGTCGAGCATCTTGTAGTTGGAGATGCTTCCCAAATATCTTCCGCCGATAGTGTGATTCTTGTTTATGGCATAATTCATACCAACATTATAGTCATGAGAGCGAGAGCGGTCGGAATATTCAGAAGCAGAAATCTCATGAAATGTATCTTGCTCGTAATTGAACTGGTTAACATCATATCTGATGTCACTTCTCGTATTGTCATATTGATATGCGAGGAATACATCCAAAGCTCCCTTGTGGATGTTGAGGTTGACCTCCTCGTTGTTAGACAAATTCTTATGTTTGGAGATTTCCGCACCCACAATACCAGAAAGTCCATCCAAGGAATGGTGTACGGTAGTGATGTTTATGATACTCCTTGTTTCTGCATCGTATTCTGCCCCAGGGTTTGTTATGAGCTGTACAGACTTCACGTTGGTAGAAGAAAGGAGTGACAACCCTGAAGTATTAGTCTGCTTTCTTCCATCGATATAGATGACAGGCTCTCCCTTTCCGAACACCTCATACTTTCCATTTGTATAGAGCATCCCAGGAATATATTTGATAACATCTGTGGCCTTGCCAATATTTTTCAAATTGGAATTTTGAACGTTGAGAGTAAGTCTTCCGTTTTCTCTTGAAATGTATTTGCGATGTCCTTTAATCACAATTTTTTGCAGATTAATTGTTGCATCCTCCAAGATTATGGCACCAACCTCACCGGTACGATATGCATTACAATAAGTTTTGTAGCCCACACAACTCACTTTCACAATCGCCTTTTTCACCTCGCAAGGAATTACGAACTGACCATTCTCATTTGTTACACCACCCGTGATTAAACTGGAATCACTAACATTGAGCAAAGCGACATTGGCGAAATCGACTGGTTGATGGTGAGTGTCTACAATGCGTCCCATCATTCTGTTAGAAGTCTTTTGAATACATTCTACAATGATAATATTATCCACTTGTTTCATCTTGATAGGGTAAAAACCTATCAAGTTCATGATGGCATCTGGAACACTTTCATTCTTGATGTTCTTTGTCACCTTGAAATCCTCCAACTCGTCATACACAAAGTTGATGACATACTTATCCTGTTTGGCATTCAAATCCTTTAATGCCGCAGAAAATGACACATTATTATATTGTCGAGTGATACGTTGGGCAGAAACGCCCATACTTATCACCGAAAGCAAAATCAAACTTATCAGATATTTACTCATAGCCTATTCCCTGTTTTATAGTCCATATACTGTATATACAGTTGAGGAAATCAAAAAACTAAGCAAAACAACAACTTTTTTCAAAATTTACAGAAAAACATTCAACGACTCCTTGTCTTCCACAAAGCCATAGGATGAAATTTGATTCTATTGACCATCTCTTTATCTTCGAACAGCAATTCAGGAATATACTTCTTGTCATTGAATTCCCGCACATATTCTTTCTCTGATTCTGTCAGAACCAATAGCTTTGAGAGAAAGTCTTTCACTTCTGTCTTGGCTTTTTCAAAGTCAAAATGCTCACTGCGCCTAAGCACAGGCAAGAGTTGCGAACGAATCTGCAGAAAACGGATCTTGTCTATCTGCGGAAAGTCAGTATATTCCGTAGGCGTAGCGTTGTCTTTTCTGCTTGAGCCAACAGTCAGATAAAAAACGGTCGCTTTTCTCAGCAACGTTTTCTCTTCATCGCTCACGAATAGTTGATGCTTCATCATGTTATAGACATCATAAATGTCACGTGCAGCACTTCTACCTATCAAGGCGTTTATCTTGGTGGCAAACAATTCGACAGGTGAAAGAGAACGTACCTTCACATCGCTCAGAAACGGAATGGACACATGAGTCTCTATGGCAGGAAGGATATGGCAACGGTCGGAATAGTTGATTTCTATCTTGATGCCATCATTGTTGCCAGCGGCATTGGTATAATGAAACACCCATGAGTCAAGCGTATGTGGTGTCTTGGAGCCAGGCGCAAGATGATAACCATCCGACTCCATATAGCGTAGAATCTCGTTATTCACTTCTTGGCGAATGGAGAGCATGGATTCTCGGTCGCAATCCACCGTAAAGTCAAGGTCTATATCTACCGAGAGTCTTGGCAGTTGGAAAACGGTGAGATTGATGGCTGTGCCACCTTTCAGCACAAGAGATTTAGACAACAAAGGACTGTCATGGAAATAGTTGAGTATCTCCACTAATCGCATCACCTTTTCGAGGTTGTCGCGAATAAAGCCTTGTTCCTTGGCGATGATGTCAAGAGCTTGTTTGTTATATGAGTTCATATTCTTCCTTTGATGTTAGTTCTTGCGGCACATACATGCGCCATTTATTTACAAATGTATCCGACTCTTCGTTGTTAGTCAACCACTTAACGCTTTTGGTTCCCTTGGCTCGGCACAGCTCCAAGAGGGATTCTGAGATGTTGGCTTGTTCCTTGATTCGCTCCAACAGATAGCCTGTCTTCTGGTACAGGAATGCCTTGTCGTACCTTGCGAGATAATCGATGAGCCTTTCCTCATTGAGCAAGACGATACCCTCCATACAATGCAGCAATTCCTCAATACCCCCAGCTCGGTCGATACGGTCAAAGCAATCCAACAACGTACTCTCCACATCCGTTACTCGCACATAAGGGTTTCCCTTGGGAGTCATCATACCAACAATTTCCTTTGTTTGTCGGCAATAGGTATAATCCACATCGTCGAAAGAAAAAGGATTGAAGCGAGTCATGCTTTTCACAAAAACCTCATTGAAGGGTTGATGAGCCAATCCATGAAATTCCAATGCTGTGTGATAACTGATGCAAGCTGTAGGTGACAAGTGGCTTCCTATCTCATACTTGTCGCAAACAGGTAAGCCCGATGCAATATCCTTCATACAATAGGTATTGCGCCGTATAGCCACAATCCACCCTTGTTGCTTGTATCGAACAAGCAACGCTTCCACCGATTTCACCTTGTCTTTCAGAGCCTCAGAAAGTTCATCCAAAGTGAATATCCGCAGCTTGTATAATATACTCAATAGTTCTGTCATTGTTTCTAATTTTGCGCAAAGATATGAAATCTAATTTATTTATGAGAAAAATCAGAAACTTTTTATGCTTTTTTAAATGCTCTATTTTACTATTTTTTGCCTTTTTAGGCGTTTTTTTATGGATAAAGGTACAATTCCAGGCTTTTAACAAGAAAAAACGCTCTGAATCAGAATGACAGAAACAAGAAAAACCGCTTCGCCTAAAGCGAAACGGTTTTCTTTTTACCCTTACTCTCGTTACCTACGCGATCGAGTGCTGTAACGACATAGGTATATTTCTGATCCTTTACGTATGGTATCGGATAGGTGGTATCGTAAACAACAGCCTGGAGAGCGGTGACATCATTGAGATTCACAGGCGCTCCCTTTTCAAAACGGTAGATGGCAAAGCGGTTGGCGACATCGCCCCATTTCTTCTTCTTTGCCTTTGGAGCCTTCCAGGTAAGCAGCGGTCCCTTTTCTGTCCACTCCATCTTCAGACTCTTCACACCCTTTGGTGCCTTATCGTCGAGGAACGGCATCAATGGAGGAAGCGCAGGATATTTCCAGTAATAATCGCGCAGAGTATGTCCGATGTTGCCAACATTATCAGCTGCAGTCTTGGCATACCAGAGCACGGTGCCCTGTACATTATTCATCTGCTGGTGAAGGCGATGCTTGGCTGGCAGCTGATGACTCTTCGGATTCGTAGGATCAGCAAACTTCGCCGTACGCTCGATATCCTCACCTATATAAAGAGGACGGTTGCCGGCATACTTGTTCCACCACTGGATGAGGGTCTTGTAATCTGCCGCCTTGTTACCTATCTCCCAATAAATCTGAGGCACACAGTAATCAATGAAGCCATTGTTTACCCAGAGGAGAACATCTGCATAGAGATCATCGTAGTTCTGAAGGCCGAAAGTCTGAGATCCGATCGGAGAGTTTTTCCGGTTGCGATAGATACCGAAAGGAGAAACGCCAAACTTCACCCAAGGCTTGACACGATGGATGGTTTCCCCCAACTGCTTGACGAACCGGCTCACATTATCTCTTCTCCAATCGCCGATGTTACGGAATCCACGAGGATTGGCTGCATACATCTGCTGATCAGGAATCTGCTTGCCAGCTACCGGATAAGGATAGAAGTAGTCGTCGATATGAAAACCATCGATATCATAACGGCTCACGATATCAGCAGCCACCTGGCAGGTATAATCTGCAGCCTCCTGAAGTGCCGGATTGAGAAGCACGAGATTATCATAGCTGAAACAGAGGTTCGGATGCTTCTTCACCACGCTCTGGGATGATACCTGGGAGAACGAGGTAGACCCATGCTTGGCACGGTAAGGATTGATCCAGGCATGAATCTCCATTCCACGCTGATGACACTGCTCAACCATCCACTCCAGCGGATCCCAATAAGGCGATGGAGCCTTGCCCTGAACACCGGTGAGGAACTTGCTCCAAGGTTCAAGATCACTCTGATAAAGGGCATCACATTCGGCACGTACCTGGAAGATGATGGCATTCACGCCATCCTTCTGCAATTCGTCAAGTTGCTTGGTGAGCATCGACTGAATCTGCTGGGTAGATTTACCCAAATACTGTCCGTTGACACACTGGATCCAGGCGCCACGGAATTCACGTTTGTTCTGTGCCATCAGGGATGAAGTCTGAAACATCAGCATCATCGCCAAAATCAGCATTCCAAAGATTTTCTCTCTTCTCATTAATTAGTGTTTATCGTTTAATGTTATTGTTTAATTCTAAATTATTCTTTCTTATCCTCCTCATCACGCAGCGTAGGCAGCGAGATATGGTATTTCACGGCGAGCAGGCGGATGATGCAGACGGTGAGGAAGGAGGCAACCACTGTAATATAGAGGCTTAAGCCCAGATAGCTGAATGCCCAGTAAACCAAGCCGCCCAACACACAAGCCATCGCATAGATCTCCTTACGGAAGATAACCGGTTCCTCGTTGAGAAGCACATCGCGGATTACTCCTCCAAAGGAGCCCGTGATACATCCCATAATGATAGCTACCCAGAATGGGAAACCACAATCGAGGGTCTTCTGGATTCCGGCGATATTGAAAAGCGCCAAACCGAGGGTATCGAAAAGAAACCAGGTATTGTCTAGACGCTTCAGATAATGATGGCACACTATCACCACCAGTTGGGCCAAGAACGTAAACAGAAGATAGATAGGACTCGACATCCAGAAAGGATTCAAGCCCAGCATCACGTCGCGGATGGTTCCGCCTCCGATAGCTACAGCCACACCACACACAAATCCGCCCAGCCAATCATAATGCTTGCTGGCGGCAAGTCTGATGCCCGAAAGGGCAAATGCAAAGGTTCCAATGAACTCGATGACGCTCTGGAGTGTCATCACTAGTTCCGGGTCTTGATGAATAGTCATTTTCTCGTAATAAATTATTTTTTAGTTCTTGAATCTTTCTCCCCAGCAGGTAACCATCCAGTTATAGAGTCGTTCTTCTGAAGGAGAATGCTGCGGCTGCCAGAATCTGGCATCTTTCAGCTCATCAGGTAGATATTGCTGTTCTGTGAAATGTCCCGGATAATCGTGAGGATATTTATAGCCATCATGATAGCCCAGGTCTTTCATCAGTTTGGTAGGCGCATTGCGGATATGCAGCGGCACAGGCAGATTACCGGTCTGCTTCACCGTGGCAATGGCATCATTGATACCCAGATATGCACTGTTACTCTTCGGACTGGTAGCCAGATACACCACCGCTTCGGCAAGTGCAATCCTAGCCTCAGGCCAACCTATCTTCATCACCGTATCGAAGGCAGCATTCGCCAGCAGGAGCGCATTCGGATTCGCCAGCCCCACATCCTCGCTTGCACTGATCACCACTCTACGGGCGATAAACTGCGGATCTTCGCCGCCCTCTATCATACGCGCCATCCAGTAGAGCGCCGCATCAGGGTCACTGCCTCGAATACTCTTGATGAAGGCAGAGATGATGTCATAATGCATCTCGCCCTGCTTATCATAAGCCAGCGGATTCTGCTGCAACTGTTCCTCTACCATCTTATCGGTGATAACCACTTCATCGCTGCCAGCAGATTCCACCACCAGTTCCAGGATATTGAGCAGTTTCCGGGCATCACCGCCACTGAAGCGGAGCATGGCTGCGGTTTCCTTCAACTCAATCTTCTTCTGCTTGAGTTCCACATCCTCGGTGACGGCTCGCTGCAGGAGTCCTTCCAAGTCTTCCTTCTCCAACGGTTTGAGCACATAGAGCTGGCAACGGGAAAGGAGCGGACGGATTACCTCGAAAGAGGGATTTTCCGTAGTAGCACCAATCAGGGTGACAATACCCTTCTCCACTGCCCCCAGCAGAGAGTCCTGCTGACTCTTGGAGAAGCGATGAATCTCATCAATAAATAAGATAGGAGAAGCAGAATTGAAGAATCTGCCACTCTTCGCTCTCTCTATCACCTCGCGCACATCCTTTACGCCACTGGTAACGGCAGAAAGGGTGTAGAAAGGAACCTTCAGGGTCTGGGCTACGATTTGAGCCAAAGTAGTCTTGCCCACTCCCGGAGGTCCCCAGAGAATAAAAGAGGATATGCGCCCTGCGTCTATCATCTTGCGCAGCACGGCACCCTCGCCTACCAGATGCTTCTGTCCGACATAATCGGCGAGCGAGCGAGGTCTCATTCTTTCAGCTAACGGTTCACTCATATCAATTATTTTTTCGCCACAAAGGTAATGAAAAAAAACGAAACACGCATAAGTTTTTAGGATAAAAGAAAAAAAAATGCATAAAAGCAAAAAAATAAGCAAGAAAATTTGGATATATAAAAAGAAGTACTTACTTTTGCAATCAAAATACGTACAACAATGAGAAATGAAAAAAATATCACCCTCAAGACATTGACCAAGAGCAGTGTCTGGGATCTCCAGGAGAATGATGTTTTCCGTCTCTGGGAAGCTGCCGAGAAAGACAACGACCTGAAGGATAATCAGCGTAGATACCTCGACATCATTCGTAGTGCTTTCGAGATTGAGCCAGTCAAGATTGACCGTACTGAAGTGCTCGACAAGTTGATAGACCGTGGCTTCAAGATCGGTACCTTCCGTATCGACGACAAGAACGAGAAGTATGCCATCAAGAAGCGTCCTATCATGCGTGTGACTGACCTCACCTATGAGAACATCGGCCATATAACTGCTACCAAGCTCATCGAAGTGCTGGAGCGTAACTTTGGCGGTGGCTGGGATAGTCTGTCTCAGAGCATCAAGGACATCATCGAGAGCGGTTTCGACATCAGTACCACTACCCTTCCAAAGGATCGCCTCAAGAAACCAGGTGGTCTCTATGAGAAGAAGCTCGCTGATGACTACGAAGTACTCGTAGTACCAAAGGGCACCTGGGTAGAGGCTATCTTTGCCAAGGAGAAGCCAAAGCAGGAGAAGATCCGCATGAAGTTTATGGATGACGACATGGATCGCGATGAGGACCTGCTGGACCGTGACGACGATGAAGATGAGGATGCACCAGAGATCGAGGATCACTACAATGATCCAGATGAGGACGAAGATGCATTCGATGACGACAAGCTCACCGAGGAAAGCTACCGTACTACCTTTGAGGATCCAGAGAACCTGGGACTCGATGACGCTGAGGACGTAGCTGATGACGATTATTAAAATATACATTATTATATAATAAGGAGAAAGAAATGAACGCAGTAGTAGGATTATTCGCATTAATCGTGGTAGCACTCGTAGGTTGGGCTATCGCAGAATTTAAGTACAAGACCTTCACCTTTACCCGTTCCGAGAAGGATATCGAGGAAGAGGAAGAGTTGGAGGAGCAGAAGCGTGCCGAGGGTTTCAAGGAGATGAACATCCGCGACATTATGCGTAAGAACTCTACCAATGGCTACAATGCCGTAGGTTAAAGAGGGATTTTTAAACTCTAAAAGAAAATGATGATACAATACACCATCATTGCAACGATACTGGCGGCATGCATCCTGTATGCCGCCTTTCGTATTTATAAATCGTTGCAACAGGCAAACAAATGCAAGGACGGCAACTACCGGTGCAGCGGTTGCGCTTTTTATGAACAGTGCAAGAAGAAGGGAAAGCTGGATTCTACAAACAAGAAGCAGGACTCTACAAAAAGAAAGTTGGATTCTACAAAGAATCACTAGAATTGGATAGAGAAAATGAATATTTTTGAAAAAATCGAATATTTTTCGAAAAAAAGATGCGGAAAGATTTGGTGGATTCAAAAAAAAGTAGTACCTTTGCACTCGCTTATCAGAAATGGTAACAGAAAACTCTACAAGGTGTCTTAACCGAGCGGTTAGGTAACGGTCTGCAAAACCGTGTAGAGCGGTTCGACTCCGCTAGACACCTCGAAAGTTTTATCAAACATCTATTAGATGTTTGCAAACAAAAAACTCTACAAGGTGTCTTAACCGAGCGGTTAGGTAACGGTCTGCAAAACCGTGTAGAGCGGTTCGACTCCGCTAGACACCTCGCAAAAAGGAAATCCTTTAAAAAGGGTTTCCTTTTTTGTTTTCCATATCTTCCCTACCGAATCTCATTCACAGCACTCTCTTATTTCTTTAGACTGCCCCTTTTGAACATTTAGAGTTTACTGTTTATAAATAAATAAATGTGGTATTACATGGGAAAAACTAAAGAAAAACAGAGCAAAAACAAGAAAAAAGCATTTTTTTTAAAAATAGTTTAGAATTTATTTTTTTAAACCAAATATTTTTGCTACCTTTGCAACCGTTATCCTGAATACAATCTTTTTACCTTAAAGAAAACTAATACCTATTGAATGTAGAGCAGTTGTCTGAGAAGATAGCTGCTCTTTATTTTTTATATTCCCCCTATTTTTCCAACAACTTACTTTTTCCTTTCAATTCATACAATATCGCCCGCTATCCTGCGTTCTAATATATATGAAGAAAATAGAAATCATAGAACTTCCCAAGATATATGATCCTCGCGGCTGTCTTACCGTCGCTGAGGAAAGCAGCCATATCCCCTTCGAAATAAAAAAGGTGGAATGGACGCATATCGGCATCATTCATTCTGATGCCCCTATGGAACTTGAACAGTGTTCTATGATGCTGATCGCACTTTCAGGGGAAATCACCATACAGGTTATGGAAGAAGCAAGAACCCTCAGGCTAACCCGTCCTAATCAGGCTCTGATTCTGGGGGAAGCATGTAAAAGCCGCATAATTGATAGCACCAAGCATTCCCTGCTTCTTACTATTCATCAAAAATAAAGGAAATGGAAACAGAAAACGAGAAGAAAACCATCAAGTATCTTGACCTGAAGGCCATCAATGCCCCATACGAAGAAGAGATCAAGAAGGAAATCAATCAGGTAGTAAGTAGCGGATGGTACTTACAGGGAAGATGCGTGAAGCAGTTTGAGAAGAATTACGCCAATTTCATCGGCACCGAGTACTGCATATCATGCGGTAACGGACTGGATGCTCTCAAGCTGATCCTGATGGGAGAAATGGCTATTGGCAAGCTCCACCAGGGTGATGAGATTCTGGTGCCTGCCAACACCTATATTGCCACCATTCTTTCCATCACAAGCGTGGGACTGGTTCCAATCCTCGTAGAACCCAACCCTGAGACACTGCAAATCGACGAGAACCTCATCGAGAGCAACATCTCCTATAAAACCAGGGGCATCATGCTGGTACATCTCTACGGCAAGTTATCCTGGACGGAAAGAATCCAGGAGATCTGCAAGGAGAACGATCTGCTGATATTCGAAGACAACGCACAGGCTTTCGGATGCGGATACGTCAACAGCTCTGCACGAGAGACTATCAGAAGAAAGCTGAATCAAGAAGACGAGGATATCACCCATCAAAATCAGATAGACAAGAATATCACCTATCAGGACCAGATAGAAATCATCGGCAGTAATGCCATCCAGAAAAGCATCTGCCACACGGGAGCTCTAGGAAATGCCGGCGCCCACAGTTTCTACCCAAGCAAGAACCTGGGAGCATTGGGCGATGCGGGTGCCGTGACAACCGATGACGAAGAGCTGGCTGAGGCTATCCGAGCCCTCCACGATTATGGAAGAACCAGCAGATTTGATTTTGAATATCAGGGTATCAATTCCAGAATGGATGAGATTCAGGCAGCTGTACTCAATGTAAAGCTGAGACATCCCCACGATGAGCATATCGCCAGATGCAGGAAGGCGATGCTCTATATGGATTATCTGCACCCTGCCATCGTGGAACGCTGCATCCCGAAGAGATTACTGGAAGATCCATTCAGCAATGTACTCCATATCTTCCCTTTCATTACCGAAGAAAGGATGAGGCTGAGGGAATTTCTGAAGGATGAATCTGTAGAAACTGCGATGCACTACCCTATTCCACCCAATGAGCAACTGGGATATCCTGAGCTTCGACATTATCAACTACCGATTACCCAGAATATCGCCTGCCAGGAACTGAGCCTTCCCTGCAACTCTACGATGAGAGACGAGGAAGTCATCCGGGTAGCACAGCTCATCAACGATTATTTCTTGCGACGCAATCTGCGGTAGAAGTCTTGCAGACGACCAGGCGCAACGCCCTTCTTCTGCAAGGCTTCCAGTTCGCGATAGGCATCCAACTTTCTGTTGAGCATGATGAGGAGATCTATACGGTTGATGCGGTAATCGGTATTATCCTCATCGAGGGAGATTGCCTTGGCGTAATCATACTCGGCAAGTTCCAGCTGACCACGCTCCTTCTCCATACCGCCACGTGCTGCATAAGCCGTTGCACTATCCGGATATTGCTCTATCAGATTGTTGATGCCATCATACGCCTCAGTATAATGCTTGTCCTTCTCATTCAGCAACGCCAGACCGAGCTGAGCCTGGAAGTTACCAGGCACCAGAACCAGGAGGTTCTGATAATCAAGACGGGCAAAGTTATAGCGCAGAAGCTTTTCGTTAACGAATGCACGGTAGAAGAGACCTGCGATATTGGTATTGTTGAGAAACAACACCTTATCCAGGTCATCCTTGGCATAACTCCACTGTTCCAGCTGGATATTCCACGCAGCCTTCTTCAGGCGCAGATCGATGCTGTCAGGATGATAGGCAAGCACACTCGTAGCTGCCGCCAGGGAATCTCGCAGCGCCTTGTTCTGAGCCTTAGAATCGCGCAACGCTACATCATCAGCCTTAGAATCAGCCGTCAAATTGTTTTGCTGGGCAAACAGAGGTGTAGCCAGCAAACAACCTATATATAATATGATACTTTTCTTTTTCATGCTGCAAAAATACAAATAGTTATGCAATCAGCCAAAAAAGGAAAGATAAAAGATGTTTAGAATTTTCAAAATAAAATAAACAGAAGCAAAACTCCCTGTTTTTCCGGGTTTCAGCGATACGAAATTTATCCTTAAGGAAAAAAATAATTTCCCTTAAGGATAAATATATATAGCCTTAAGGAAAAATAATCTTTCCCTTAAGGCTAATCAAATCAAAATTCTATCTTGTAAGAATACTTCTAAAAATCAATCTAGATTAAGCATTCTTGATCCAGTTAACGATCCACTCGCCAACCTCTGTTGTTCCATAGTGAGCACCGCCCTCAACCTGAATCTCAGGTGTGCGGACATTGGCATCGAGAGAAGCATCTACTGCCTTGCGGATCAAGGCACCCTCCTCGTTCAAACCGAAGTGCTCGAGCAACATGGCTGCAGAAAGGATCTGTGCTACAGGGTTAGCCAGGTTCTTGCCAGCTGCCTGTGGCCATGAACCGTGAACAGGCTCGAACAATGGGGTGTGCTCGCCCAATGAGCTAGATGGCTGCAAGCCCATAGAACCGGTGATGCAAGAAGTCTCATCGGTCAGGATATCACCGAAGGTGTTCTCTGTAACGATGACATCGAAGAAGGTAGGCTCTGTCAACACGCGCATAGAAGCGTTGTCGATGAACATATAGTCGGTGTTAACCTCAGGATACTGTGGCTCCATCTCCTTGGCAATCTGACGCCAGAGACGAGAAGATGCCAATACGTTTGCCTTATCTACTACAGTGAGGTGCTTGTTGCGCTTCATAGCAAACTCGAAAGCTACCTTCAGAATGCGCTCAATCTCAGGACGGGTATAGATATCAGTATCGTATGCCTTATCGTTATCCTGATACTTCTCACCGAAGTACATACCACCAGTCAACTCGCGGATTACTACGAAGTCAGCACCCTTCAGGAGCTCATCCTTCAATGGAGACTTGTGGAGCAGGCAATCGAATGTAGCCACTGGGCGAACATTGGCGAAGAGGCCCAACTTCTTACGCATAGCGAGCAAGCCCTGCTCAGGACGAACCTTGGCTGTAGGGTTGTTATCGAAACGTGGGTCACCAACGGCAGCGAAGAGCACTGCGTCAGCATCCATACAAGTCTTGAAGGTCTCCTCTGGGAATGGATCACCTACCTCGTCGATAGCGTGAGCACCGCAGATAGCCTCATTGTAAGTAAACTCGTGGTTGAACTTCTCTGCAATGGCCTGCATAACTGCTACGCCCTGCTTCATAATCTCTGGTCCGATACCATCACCGGCGAGAACTGCAATGTTTAATTTCATCTTATCTGATTTTTTAATTGTTTTTATTCCATATCTAAATTTCGAGGCGATGCCGGCTGTTCATCGCTCTTATCTGCCTCATACATATTGAGCATCTTGAGCGTTGCCTTGATAGCAGCCTCTGTCTGGTCGGCATCCAAGCCGCGGGTGCGCCAGATGCGGTCGCCTTCACGCCAGGTAATGACGGTCTGAACGAGGGCATCGGTACGGCCACCAGGTGGAATGGTTACCTGATAGTTGTCGAGCGTAGGGAAGGTCTTGCCGAGCTTCACCTTATAGATGTTGCGAAGAGCCTTGACGAAGGCATCATACTGACCATCACCAGAGCTACGGTCTTCATACTCCTTACCCTCTATTTCTACCTTCACGCTGGCGATAGGCTTCAATCCATAAGAAGTGGACACCATATAGCTGACCAGCTTCACCTTGTCTTCAGGTGTGCTATGCTTCAATACATCGCTGACGATGTATGGCAGGTCGTCCTGGGTTACCAGCTCCTTGCGGTCGCCGAGTTCGGTGATACGCTTGGTCACAGCCTTGGTCTGCTCCGGTGTCAACTCCAAGCCCAGTTCGTTAAGGTTCTGTACGATATTCGCCTTACCGGAATTCTTGCCCAGAGCATATTCACGATGTCTGCCGAAACGCTCAGGCACCAGGTCGTTACAATAAAGCTTGTCCTTATTGTCGCCATCGGCATGCACGCCAGCCACCTGGGTGAAAACGTTATCACCCACCACCGGTGTATTCGGAGCCACGGCGATGCCGCTGTATCCTTCAACCAATCGGGATATATCGTTCAGGCGGTCTTCCTTGATATTGGTCTTTGCCCCGAACATATCCTTCAGAATCACCTGAACACTCGCCAAAGGCGCATTGCCGCAGCGCTCACCCAAACCATTCACGGTAACGTGAAGACCCTTGGCACCGCTCAATACGGCAGCCAACGAGTTGCTCACCGCCAAATCGTAGTCGTTGTGGGCATGGAAATCGAAGTGAGAGTTCGGATAACGGCGAACCATCTGTCGTATATACTCCACACACTGCAATGGGTTCAAGATACCCAAAGTATCAGGAAGTAGGAAGCGCTTGATAGGCAGTTTCACCAGCTCATCCATCATCATGAAGAGATAATCACGACTATCGCGCATTCCGCTCGACCAGTCCTCCAGGTAGAGATTTACGGTGAAATCCTTGCTCAAAGCATAGTCGATGGTCTGCTTGATATGAGCGAGATGCTCCTCAGGCGACATCTTGAGCTGCTGGGTGCAGTGCTTATAGCTACCCTTCGCCAAGAGGTTGATGACATGACCGCCGCATTCAGCAATCCAATCCACGCTTTTGTTGTTATCCACGAATCCCAATACCTCAACGGAATCCAGCTTACCTATGGTCTTGGCATAACGGCAAATACGAGCGACAGCATCCTTTTCGCCTTCCGACACACGTGCTGAAGCCACCTCAATGCGATCTACATTGATATCATGCAACAGCATTCTTGCTATCATCAACTTCTCGTGAGGAAGGAAACTGACACCATTAGTCTGCTCGCCGTCGCGCAGCGTGCAGTCCATGATCTCAATCTCCTTGATGCGGGAATTATCTCTCTTTGCGTTAACGTTCATAATTACTCGATTACTTGTTTTTAGCTTCCCAAGCCTCTACCTTGTCACGGTTCTGAACGAGGAAGTCCACATCGTCCAAACCATTCTCCAGACAGTGCTTCTTATAGCCATTGATTTCGAAGTGCTCGCTCTTGCCGGTAGCAAGATTGGTGACTGTCTGGTTAGGAAGATCTACCTTTACCTCTGTCTTGTGATCCTTGTCAATGCTCTCGAAAAGCTCCTTCAGGAATTCCTCGCTTACCACTACTGGCAATACGAGGTTGTTCAACTCGTTGTTCTTGTGGATATCAGCGAAGAAAGAGCTGATGACGACACGGAAACCTGCACCTGCGATGGCCCAGGCAGCGTGCTCACGGGAAGAACCTGAACCGAAGTTCTTGCCTGCTACGAGGATGACGCCACTGTAAGAAGGGTCGTTCATCACGAAGTCTGGCTTTGGTGTTCCGTCGGCATTGTAGCGCCAGTCGCGGAAGAGGTTGTCGCCCATACCCTCTTTATCGATAGCCTTGAGGAAACGGGCTGGTATGATCTGGTCTGTATCTACATTCTCCAAAGGAAGAGGAATGCAGCTTGATGTAATTACATTGAATTTCTGTTTCATAACTGTACTTATCAATTGTACACTATTAATTGTACATTATTAATTAAAAATTACATAAACTCTCTTGGGTCGGTAATCTTACCAGTGATAGCGGCTGCAGCTGCTACGTATGGACTGGCAAGGATGGTGCGGGAACCTGGTCCCTGACGACCCTCGAAGTTACGGTTGGATGTACTTACAGAGTACTTGCCTGCAGGAATCTTATCATCGTTCATTGCCAAGCAGGCAGAGCATCCTGGCTGACGGATTTCGAAGCCGGCAGCCTCTACAATCTTATCAATTCCCTCTTCACGTATTTGTTTATCAACCAACCATGAACCTGGTACAAGCCAAGCTGTTACACCCTCTGCCTTCTTCTTTCCCTTAACCAATGAAGCGAAGGCACGGAAGTCTTCAATACGACCGTTGGTACATGCGCCCAGGAATACATAATCGATAGGATGACCCTCGAGTTTCTCGCCTGGCTGGAAGCCCATGTAGTTGAGGCTCTTCTTGAAACCAGCCTGCTCTTCCTCTGGAATCTCATCGAGCGTTGGGATGCTTTCGGTGATGCCGATACCCATACCAGGGTTGGTACCGTAGGTGATGCGTGGTTCGATATCCTTTGCCTCGAAAGTCAACTCCTTGTCGAAGACTGCGTCATCGCCACTCTTCAAGGTCTTCCAGTAAGCCACAGCCTTGTCCCACTCTTCACCCTTAGGTGCATATTCACGGCCCTTGATGTACTCGAATGTGGTCTCATCAGGAGCTACGAAACCACCACGGGCACCCATCTCGATAGAGAGGTTGCAGAGGGTGAGACGACCTTCCATTGACATATCCTTCACTACATCGCCACTGTACTCAACGAAGTAACCGGTGGCACCCGAAGTAGTGAGCTGGCTCATCAGATAAAGAGCTACATCCTTGGCGGTAACACCCTTGCCGAGCTTGCCGTTGATGCTGATGCGCATAGACTTTGGCTTGCTCTGGAGAATACATTGTGAAGCCATCACCATCTCGACCTCAGAAGTACCGATACCGAAGGCTACGGCACCCATAGCGCCATGGGTAGAAGTATGAGAGTCGCCGCAAACGATGGTCATACCTGGAAGAGAAAGACCCTTCTCTGGACCTACTACGTGGATGATACCATTGTCCTTGGTGTTCATGGCAAAGTGAGTTACGCCGAAATCAGCGGTGTTCTTTGCCAAAGTATCTACCTGCTTCTTTGAGATAGGATCCTCGATTGGCTTATCCTGATCGTGGGTTGGAGTATTGTGGTCAGGCATACAGAAAATCTGGTTTGGACGGAACATCTTGAGTCCGCGTGCTCGCATACCAGCGAATGCCTGAGGTGATGTTACTTCGTGACAGTAGAGACGGTCGATGTAAAGCTGTGTAGGGCCATCTTCTACAATCTGGACAACGTGCTTGTCCCAAATCTTGTCGAATAATGTATTCATAATATCCTGTTTGTTATATATTTATCTGAATTATACTTTATCTTACCTTGAACTTGTTGATACAGTCGATGTAAGCCTCAACAGAAGCTGTCACGATATCGGTATCTGCGCCGAAGCCATAATATACATGGCCATCGTACTCCACCTGCATGTGAACCTTACCCACATCGTCTGAACCCTTGTCGATAGCCTGGATGGTGAACTCCTTGAGGTTCATCTCCTTGGTGATGACCTTCTTGAGGGCACGGATGGCAGCATCCACAGGACCATTACCTGATGAAGCTGCCTCGAACTTCTGACCAGCAATGTTCAAGCCGATACTTGCCACGCTCTTCACACCCTTGCCGGTAGTTACCTGCAACCAGTCGAGCTGAACACCATGCTTGTCGGCAGAATCAGCACCAGCGAGCATCAATACATCCTCGTCAGTAACTTCCTTCTTCTTATCAGCCAACTGGAGGAACTTCTTGTAGATCTTGTCGAGTTTCTCCTCGTCCTCGACGTTCACGCCGTTCACGTGGAGGCGATACTTCAATGCCGCACGACCCGAGCGGGCTGTCAATACGATAGCGTTATCATCCAATCCCACATCCTTAGGGTCGATGATTTCGTAAGTCTGGACATTCTTCAAGACACCATCCTGGTGGATACCGGAAGAATGAGCGAAGGCATTGCGGCCCACGATAGCCTTGTTAGGCTGCACAGGCATGTTCATCAGGCTGCTCACCATTCGGGACATCGGAACAATCTTGGTGGTATTGATATTGGTATCAATATTGATATTCTTGTGGCACTTCAGAATCATAGCGATTTCCTCGAGCGAAGTATTACCCGCACGCTCACCGATTCCATTGATGGTCACCTCTACCTGGCGTGCACCATTCAATACACCCTGCAGGGTATTGGCAGTAGCCATACCGAGATCGTTGTGACAGTGGGTAGAGATGCATGCATTCTCGATGCCGTCAACGTGATCCATCAGATACTTGATCTTGGCACCATACTCATCAGGCAAGCAATAGCCGGTGGTGTCAGGAATGTTAACTACGGTAGCACCTGCCTTGATGACAGCCTCTACCACGCGAGCCAGATACTCATTGTCGGTACGACCAGCATCCTCAGCGTAGAACTCCACATCCTCTACATACTTCTTGGCATACTTGACAGCAGCCACGGCACGCTCGATGATCTCCTCGCGGTTGGAATTGAACTTATATTTGATATGGCTATCGCTGGTACCGATACCCGTATGAATTCTCTTATGCTTAGCATACTGCAACGCCTCGGCAGCACAGTCGATATCCTTTTCCACCGCACGGGTCAGCGCACAGATGGTAGGCCATGTTACAGCTTTGGAAATCTCTACTACGGAATTGAAGTCACCCGGGCTTGAAATAGGGAATCCAGCCTCAATGACATCAACGCCCAACTGCTCCAGCGCCTTAGCTACCTGAATCTTCTCTACGGTATTCAACTGGCATCCTGGAACCTGTTCGCCATCACGAAGGGTTGTGTCGAAAATAAATAATCTGTCACTCATATCTCTTAAATATTTTTATTTCTCTTATTAATTAAAGCTTTTGCCCTTATAGGGGCAACATTGCGCCCTTACTTTTGGCAAGGGCGTAAAGAGCTGGGAATTAAAAAAGCCTTTCTCACTCCCATATACGGAAGTGTAGAAAGGCTTAATATATCCAAACCGCTGAACTATACGCACACCTTATCACTTCCGCCTACATGCTGCAGTCGAAGTCGAATAATAATAATGCTTGTAATATTCAACGCTAATGCTCTCATATCTTTCTATTTTTATACGTTATATATTTATCGCTGGCAAAGGTAATCATTTTCTCTGATATACGCAAACAATTTATAACTTTTTTAATAGAAAATCTATCAAATTGCCATTTTTCACCTATTTTTTACCCAAAATCTAGAGAAATGAGCCGTTTTTATGCCAGATTATTCAGAAAAAGAACGTTCTGGTACGAAATTATTCTCTTTTCAACTAGAAAGGTAACGGACCGTCAGGTCCTGTCATAGGCGGAGGTGGAATGGCACCACTGGCAATCATCCCATCAGCAGCCCCACTGTTCATCTTGGAACCCATGATTTCGCCACCCTCCTGTACTGGAGTATAGGAATCGGTAGGATCCTGGAAGCGAGTGAACTCGCCACGGAAGTTCAGGAGTACATCTCCGGTGGCACCCTTACGGTGCTTGGCGATGATGATCTGCGCCATACCATGAAGATCGTTTCCCTTTTCATCCTGATAGATGTGATAGTATTCCGGACGATGAACGAAGAGTACCATATCGGCATCCTGCTCGATGGCTCCGGATTCACGGAGGTCGCTCAACTGTGGTCGCTTTCCTTCGAGACCCTCACGGTTTTCTACGTTACGCGAGAGCTGAGAGAGGGCGAGCACCGGGATATTCAACTCCTTGGCAAGACCCTTGAGGGAACGTGAGATGGTGGAAACCTCTTCCTGACGGCTACCGAACTTCATTCCGTTGGCATTCATCAGCTGGAGGTAGTCGATCATCAACAGCTTTACCCCCTTCTCTCTCACCAGTCGGCGCGCCTTGGTTCTCAACTCAAAGACGGAGAGGCCCGGAGTATCATCTATATAAATAGGTGCACCCGTAAGAGAACGGATCTTCTTGTCCAGTCGCTCCCACTCGCTTGGATCCAACTGACCGTTCAGGATCTTCTTACCCGAAATCTCGCAGACATTCGAGATAAGACGGTTGACCAGCTGAACGTTGTTCATTTCAAGCGAGAAGAATCCGATAGGCACCCCGTGATCCACCGCAACATTCTTGGCGATACTCAGCGCGAAGGAAGTCTTACCCATGGCAGGACGTCCGGCGATGATCACCAGGTCGGAAGGCTGCCATCCGGAAGTCATATCATCCATCTGCTGGTAACCGGTAGGAATACCCGTGAGTCCGCCCTTGTTCTGGGCAGCACGCTGCAGGATATCCACGGCATCCTTGATCACCGGATCAATCTGGGTGTAATCCTGCTTCATATTACCCTGAGAGAGCTGGAAGAGCTCACCCTCGGCATGCTGCATGAGTTCATCTACATCCACACCCTCATCATACGCCTGGGTCTCGATGTCGCCGGCATAATGGATGAGCTGTCGCTGCAGATATTTCTGCGCCAGGATTCGGGCATGGTACTCGATGTGGGCAGCCGAAGCCACCTGCGAGGAAATCTCCATCAGGTAACCGGCTCCACCCACCTTCTCGATGGCGCCCATCTTGGTGAGTTCATCCGTAACGGTCATGATATCCACGGGGCGCTCCTCCATATTCATGGTCTGAATCGCCTCGTAGATTTTCTGATGTCTCGGATCATAAAAGGTTTCGGGTTTCAGCATCTCGGATACTACCGAAAAAGCATCGGTATCAATCATCAATGCACCCAGAACCACCTTTTCCAACTCCACCGCCTGCGGTTGCAGGTGGGCGTAGTTGGTATCTATCTGTGTCTTGTTATTGTTATTTCTATTCTGATTTATCGGCATACTTCTTTATTTCTTCTTGCGATTTCTGGTGTTCAGCCACTACCTGATTATAGATAATCATCAAATCAGTGTAAGAACATCCATAGTTCTTCAACCATTTATAGTCTTCCTTAAGGGCTTCAAAGAATACATTCTCATCCTTTTCCACATAATAGGCATAAGCCCTGAAGAAAGGTCCCATAGCCTTTTTCGGCTGATGTTCTATCAATGCCAGGAGACCAAGCGAATAGTTGTTGTACGCTTCGGCAGCCTTATCATTCTTCATCATCTTGAAGAAGAGATCCATCGCCTGCATCATCATATTCTTCGTATCCTTACCCTCTTTTTTCATCTTCTCGAAACTACCGAAAAGCTCGTTCGCTTCGGCGAAATATTCATCCAGGCGCTGATGAGCCTTCAGGAAGTTCTCTTCCGCATGTTCGCCACCTATCTTGATAAGCAGCTGTGTGAGCAAGGCTCCCGCCATCTGATTCTCCGGGTGGGTATAATCCAGCTCGTAAGCCAGCGGCATCGCCTCTTCAAATCTGTTGTTCATGACGATGAACTTCAGTTTATCCAGTTTCAACTCGAAGAGTTCCTCTTCCGAGAATGAATCCTTGAACTCCATCAGCTTGTCGAAATTCTCCAGATACTCATCCACCTGGATGAGATTACGATAGCAGATGCCCAGCTGCAGATATACCTGCTTCATGTCAGGCTTTATCTTCAGCATCTTCTTGAAGTGATCAACAGCCATGCAGAGACTATGATTGTCTCCCTTCTGCATACATACCCATCCCTTCATGAAGTGCATCTCCAGCGTGTCGCATGGTACACCTTCCAGCATCACTTCAACCAGGTCAGGGAACTCGCGGCGGAAGGAATAGCGGGCTATAGCCATGCGGTACTTATCGAAGAATTCATCCTGGAAAAGAGGACCCGCCAAGACGGCATAGGCTGGTTTGTCATCATCCAGCTCGTCGAGGATATTGAAGATTTCATCCTTCGCTGTATAGAACTTGGAGAAGCGCAGGAGGTTGCGGATGTAGTTGATACGGATACGCTTTGCACGATGCTCTCCAGGCTCTTTAAAAAATTCATTAACAATCTCTTCCTCATCTGCAGGCTCGCTGCCATCTCCCTCATCCTCAGGGTCATCGTAACAGTCAACAATATTCTCCGGTATCTCATTAGGATGAGAGACGATCAGGTTTGCCAGGGAATAGGCATCGGCAGGACATGACCTTGCAGTAGAACAGAAAGCCTTGCAGAACTTTCTCTTCTCATCTACGAATCCGAGAGCCTCGGTTATATGAGGATTCTTCAGATAGAAAGGCATGAACCAATTGTACAGATGAGTAAAGAACTCTGTCTGGTCTCGTAACATCTTAAACTGCGGCAAGAGGATGTCAATACCCTTATCCATCATTTCATCCATAGAGAGCGGGCTATCCATATCCACGTCGAGATTAGGGATTCCATCCTCGTCGGTATTGATATCGACAGAACGGATAGGACTCTCTTCCGAAGTTTCCTCGTCTTCATCGATTTCGAAGATATTTCGCATATCTTCATCAGCCTCCAGCAAATTGGCTACCTTATCCTTCAGGTCGCCGAGGAAACGTTTTGACAGCGATGCCATGATGTCATTGGTATAGTCGATAGACTTCTGTTCGCTGAATACAGTCACGGCAAGCATCTTCTGGGCTTTTATGATTTCGGCAAGCAAGTCTGGATCATTCTTGCAATCCTCGGTCAACTGCTCTGCAAAGCTACGGAAGTCAGGCTGCTGTTCGTAGCAGCCGCAATTCGTAGAAACCAGCAGCCATCCCAGGAGGGCACGCACCTTCACCTCATCGTCATCTGCCAGGCGGTAGATATCGTAGAGCAAAGTGAATTTACCCATATCAAAGACAGTGGCGGCAGAGAGCGTAATGGCACTCACCAGCAGCTGAGAGGTCAAGGAATCAACTGTAGGCGAAAGGATGGTGTCTTTGACAACAGCACGTTCCTCATCATTCCAATATCCAGAAGAGACAAATCTGCCGAAAATCTTTTCGCGATACTCTTCCCACTCCTGATACAGACGGGCTGAAGCCTGGTCCTGCTCCTCCTTCGAGAGGTCGTGGTTCAGGAAAAGCATCGCCTCTCGGGAAACGAATTTCTCGAGGGTTGGCTTCACCTCTTTGATATCTATCGCCTCGCCCTGCTTTTTCAAATCCTTGAAAATACCCTGTTCTGAACGGATATCCATCTCGATATCTACCAGAAGCTGATCAAGCTCAGAAACAGCGCCGAAGACGAACTTCGTTCTAGCCTCGGGTGTCATTTCCGGGATATCAAGCTCCTCTGATGGTTTGACATACTGCTTGAGAATGCCAAGCATATCATCTGGCAACTTCTTGCGCTGCAAGAGACTCATGTTGGCGAGAACGGTTGTCAGCAAACCATGCATCAGACGGCGCATATACTGCTTATGGTTCGGACAGTTTTCAAAAATTGCTACAAGCATTGGCTTGCATTCGGCGAAACGCTGCTGATGAATCAAATCACGCATTTCATCTACCTTCTCCAACAAAAAATCCTGATCCAAAACTTCTTCTGGGTTATTAGACTCTTCTGACAAATTTACTTCTTCTGACATAATTGTAGTTGTTTAATTGTTAATATCTGCCACCTTAAGGTCTCGCTGGCGAGGCTCCATAGCGTGACTGTACTTTAATTTTGGCAGATTGCTAACGGTTTGGGCATCAATACCATAATACTTAGTCAGTAAAGCAGCATAGTGTTGTACGCCATTCTTATTGATGCTATCTACAGCGATGTCGTAAGCTTTCACGAATCTGTCGATTTGATTTTTTCTTCGGGGTTCCGCCTTCAGTTTGCTGCGGAAAGCAATCACTCCCAACTGGAGGTTCTTGTCTCTACTATCCGCCAGTGCCACATGCTTAGCCATTCTTGCCTGTGTGGCGTATGGCTCCGGCATCCAGGCGGCATCCATCTCATTGTTGAGGAGCATGCGCAGACGGATGTTCAGGTCGTTGATCTGCACGCGATATACGTCATACTTGGTCTTCACGCTGTCGATGACAAGCGTTGAGAGATAATCGGTAGCAGAATGACGGGTCATGGCTATCATCTTGTCTGACAGCTGCTTCAGCTCCGAGATACGCGCCTTGCGGTTGGTGATAAGCTGCCAGTACAGATTGGTAGAGACAGGATAGAAGAGCTGTGTACCCTGCTTCTGCAGGCGGGCAGCTCTCACCAGGTCGGTCACCGTACCCTCTACCCTCTTTCGGGCGATGGCTGTATCGCAGTCCATCTGCGCATTGTAGCGATAGAGATGTACCGTTACTCCCTGCTTCAGGAAGATGCTGTCCTCGTAAGCCAGATATACCGGAAGGCAATCGAGCGTAGGCATCACACCCACCTTGAGCGAAGCCCGGTCGATGCTGTCGAGTCGGGCCTTCTCCTGTTTGCTCAGTCGCAGTCGCTTCTGCTGTGAATCGCCGCAACTGGCCATTCCCAGCAGAAGTGCTGAAACCAGACATATCATGATTGAAAATTTCTTCATTGTATTTTTACTCTACATTCTTCATCGTATATACTCTGACATAGAGATTTTACTCTTTTTATGTTGTCAGAGCTTACTCCACATAAAGCACGAGTCCCTTCAGGTATTCGCCTTCAGGATGATAGATGTTGATAGGATGATCGGCTGGCTGATGCAACTGGTGCAGGATGCGAACCTTTCTTCCTGCCTGGGCTGCTGCAGTAAACACGGCGTTGCGGAAATTATCCTTGGTAACCACCTGAGAACAGCTGAAGGTGAAGAGGATTCCACCCTTCTTGATTCTCTGCAAGCCCTTTACATTCAGGCGGGTATATCCCTTCAGCGCATTGCGCAGCGCTGCACGGTGCTTGGCAAAGGCTGGAGGATCGAGGATGATGAGATCATACTGCTGGTCGTGCTCATCCAGATACTTGAACGCATCCTCGCAGAATGCCTCGTGGCGTGGGTCGCCAGGGAAGTTGAGAGCGATGTTTTCATTGGTCAGCTCGATCGCCTTAGCGCTGCTGTCCACGGAGTGAACCGCCTTGGCATTGCCGCGCATGGCATAGACTGAGAAACCGCCGGTATAGCAGAACATGTTGAGCACGCTCTTGCCCTTGGCGTAATGCTCGAGCAGGGAGCGGTTCTCACGCTGATCTACGAAGAAACCGGTCTTCTGACCGCGCAGCCAGTCAATATGGAACTTCAATCCGTTCTCCACAGCCACGTCATCGGCATCGCCACCCAGGATAAAGCCATTCTCCTGGCGCAGGTCTGCCTTGTATGGCAGGGTGGTCTCGCTCTTGTAGTAGATGTTCTGCAGCTCGTCTCCCATCACCTGCTTCAGCGCCTTGGCAATCTCCATACGGCATACATGCATACCCACACTGTGAGCCTGCATCACGGCAGTAGGACCATAGCAGTCGATAACGAGACCCGGCAGGTTATCTCCCTCGCCATGCACCAGTCGATAGGTGTTGTTGTCTGGATTTCCGGCGATACCTACCGCCAGTCGCATCCTGTAAGCCGACTCCAGTCGGGCGCACCAGAATTCGTTGTCGATATCCACATCGCTGAAAGAGAGCACTCTCACGGCGATGGAACCGATCTGATAGTGACCGATAGCGATGAAGTCGCCAGCAGAAGTGAAAACCCTTACGGTTTCACCTTCCTCTATATCATTGTCCATGCGCTGGATAGCGCCGGAGAATATCCATGGATGGAATCTCTTGAGAGATTCTTCTTTTCCTTTCTTTAAATATACGTTCTTATACATTATTATATTATATAGTCTTTTAAGTTCTATCAATTCTCTCATTTACGAAAAATCGAATACATCAACCTAGAACTCTACCAGCTCGTAATCGTCAGCCTTGCTGAGACGGTTGAACTCCTCGTAGATATGAATGCAGCACCATGCATCCGTAGCGGCATATCTGCACTGAGCCTCTCTGAGCTCCTGAGCTTCCCAGTTGCTGAGTCGCTGCGCCTTGCTGATTTTCTGATGGAAGAGGTTGGCGTAGATTTTCTGCAGACTCATATCCTTGATGCCGAATTTCTTAGCCACATCCTGCAACTCGATGAAATATCCCGGCTTGAAATCGCATCTGCGATGCAACTGCAAGAGGTCATCATGCCAAGACAATCCCACTTTTGGCACCTTTTTATCCTCCAGGAATCGGATGATGGCTGGTGTCATACCCGTGAGATGCAGGCGGAAGAGATAGCAGGTATCGCGGGTACTCACCTGCAGCAGTGATACCTGGAAGTGCATACCCTTGGAGAAACTTGGTCGTGTCTCCGTATCCACACCCAGAATATCCTGTCCCAGGAGATATTCTACAGCGGCATCTGTATCTTCAGCCTTATCTATCACTATCATATTGCCAGGAAAGAGAATTCGAGGCAGGCTATTGATAGTTTTCTTTTCGAAACTAGTGAAAATTATCTTCATTACTGCTATTTATTCATTACAAGTTGCAAAATTAGCAAAAAATCCCGAAAAAAAGGAGCGTTTCTCAATCTTTTTTGCTAATTTTGCAGTTAAATATTAAAAAGAAATAGAAAAATGGCAAAGAAAAGAACATCAGGCAAAACTAAATCATTTAGCGAAGCCATTGGTTTACAATATATTTTCAACAATACGATTACCGATTTCTTCCTCGGACTCGCCTTGCTCGTAGTTGCTGTCGTCATGATGCTGGCGATGATTTCATTCCTCAGTACGGGTGCTGCCGACCAGAGCTTGCTGGAGAACCTGAAGCCCGGAGAATGGACCAACACCCAGCAGCTGTTCCAGAACTACTGCGGATCCATGGGAGCCATCCTCTCCTATTGGCTGATGGCGGTGAACTTCGGTTTCCCTGCCTTCCTGATTCCCTGCTTCGTGGTAATGGTGGGTTTCCAGCTGATGAATGTCTATCGCGTGAATCTCTGGAAGTGGTTCTTCTGCATGATGGTGGTGATGATCTGGTCATCCGTCACCTTCGCCAAGTTCCTTACTCCTATCTTCGGTAGTCTCATCTTCAATCCGGGCGGAAAGCACGGAATGTTTGTGGTCCAGACCTTGGAGAATGTCATCGGTCCTCCGGGACTCACCGCCATCCTTCTCTTCGTGGCGATCGCATTCCTCACCTATATCACCACCGAGACCATCACCATCGTGAGAAAGGCTCTCAATCCTATCGGCTATATATCTAATAAGGTGAAATTCGAGATTACCAACCATAAGGAGAAGCAGGAGGAGGATGATGCCATCGATGAAGCTTACCGGAATGCTGCCCAGGGTACGGTGGAAGATGAAGAGGATGAGACGGACGAGAACTCTCAGGCTCAGGAGACATCCCAAAACCAAATGGCAGACCAGAACGAGGAAAGTTCTCTGCAGCAGATGGCTGAGGAGCAGAAAGATGAGGATGAGAAGACCACCTCGCCAATCGACCTCGATGCAGCCGCTGCCGATGACAGCCAGCAGGCTGATGCCGACAAGAACGTGGCAGCTCCGAGCCTGATTCAGCAGCAGCGTGAACTCAGAGCACAGCGCGCAGAAAGAGAGCGCCAGGAGATGGCTGCTGCCGCTGCCGCTTCGGCTCATATCGGAATGGATATCTCTGTGGCTACCGGAGAGGAGAAGGCTACCAGCAACACCGTAAGCAATGCCGAGGTGCTCAATACGCCTATCAATCCGAAGGAGCCGTTCACAAGATACAAGTACCCTACCCTCAACCTGCTGAAGAAATACGACGACCAGGAGGTGTCTATCGACGAAGAGGAGCAGAAGGCCAACAAGAACCGAATCATCGAGGTGCTGGGCAACTTCGGCGTACAGATCAAGACCATCCGTGCCACCGTGGGCCCTACCATCACTCTCTACGAGATTCAGCCTGCCGAGGGTGTGCGCATCTCCAAGATCAAGAACCTGGAGGATGATATCGCCCTGAGCCTCGCTGCCCTGGGTATCCGTATCATCGCTCCTATCCCTGGCAAGGGAACCATCGGTATCGAGGTGCCTAATGCCAAGGCAAACATCGTGAGCATGGAGAGCATCCTGAACTCCAAGAAGTTCCAGGAAACCAAGATGGAACTGCCTATCGCGCTGGGTAAGACCATCACCAACGAGGTGTTCATGGTGGATCTGGCGAAGATTCCTCACCTGCTCGTTGCCGGTGCTACCGGTCAGGGTAAGTCTGTTGGTCTGAACGCCATCATCACTTCCCTGCTTTACAAGAAGCATCCTAACGAGCTGAAGCTGGTGCTCATCGACCCTAAGAAGGTGGAGTTCAGCGTATATTCACGCATCACCAACAAGTTTATGGCTGCCGTTCCGGATGAGGAGGAGCCTATCATCACCGATGTAACCAAGGTGGTGAGAACGCTGAACAGCCTCTGCGTGCTGATGGACAGCCGCTACGACCTGCTGAAGAAGGCGGGAGCCAGAAACATCAAGGAGTATAATCAGAAATACGTGAACCACAGACTGAAACTGACTGATGGTCACGAATTTATGCCATACATCGTGGTAATTATCGATGAGTTTGGAGATTTGATTATGACAGCCGGCAAGGAGGTAGAGCTTCCTATCGCCCGCATCGCCCAGCTGGCACGTGCCGTGGGTATCCACATGATCATAGCTACCCAGCGTCCTACCACCAGCATCATCACCGGTAACATCAAGGCGAACTTCCCTGGACGTATCGCCTTCAAGGTAACTTCGGCCATCGACTCCAAGACCATCCTCGACAGAACGGGAGCCAACCAGCTCATCGGTCGTGGTGATATGCTCTATCTCAACGGCAACGAACCGGTGCGTGTACAGTGCGCCTTCGTAGATACACCAGAGATTGAGCGCATCAACGAATACATCTGCAATCAGCCTGGTCCTATCGAACCGATGGAGTTGCCTGAGCCAGCCAGCGAAGATGGCGGCGTAGGAGGCAACGGCAGCGTAGATGCCCGCAACCTGGATCCATACTTTGAGGAGGCAGCCCATGCCATCGTTCTCTCGCAGCAGGGCAGCACCAGTATGATTCAGCGCCGTTTCAGCATCGGCTACAACCGTGCCGGCAGACTGATGGATCAGCTTGAGGCAGCAGGCATCGTAGGAGCCGCTCAGGGCAGCAAGCCAAGAGAGGTACTCCTGCAGGATGAGAACCAGCTCAATACATTGCTGATGCAGCTGAGAAACTCATAATTTGAATAATACAATAAACAGTAAGGATATGAAAAAGATTTTAGCTATCGCTTTCGCAGCGATGATGAGCCTGGGCACTATGGCGCAGACCGCCCAGCAGGTGCTCGACAAGACCGCTGCCGTTATCGGCAACAAGAAGGGTGCTACCGCCAACTTCAAACTGTCTAGCCCTAAGTACGGCTCGGCAAGCGGTACCATCACCATCAAGGGTAACAAGTTTAATGCGCGCACACCGGAAGCCATCGTATGGTATAACGGCAAGACGCAGTGGACCTATATGAAGAAGACCAACGAGGTGAACGTGAGCAACCCTACCCAGGCCAAGCAGATGTCGATGAATCCTTATACCTTCATCCACATCTACAAGACAGGATATAAGAGCAGCCTCAAGACTGTGGGCAGCAACTATCAGGTGCATCTCGTAGCCAACAACCAGAAGCGCACCGTGGCAGAGATGTATATCACCATCAACAAGAACACCCACGTGCCATCGCAGGTAAAGATGCGCCAGGGTTCTACCTGGAGCACCATCAACATCTCCGGTTTCAAGGCAAAGGGTATTTCCAACAATTCCTTCGTCTTCAACAGCAAGGAATTCCCAGGAGCAGAAGTCATCGACCTGAGATAAACGCCCTGAAAGGGCAAAAGCTCCTAGCCCAGGGTATCACCCTGGGTTAAAAATCCAATAAGAAACTACGCCCTGTAAGGGCAAAAGCTTTAAAAATATATTTAAAACCAAACTAAAATGAAAGATCTCAAACCTATCATCTCACAGTTCGACATCACCGGAACTGTAAATGAGGTAAAGCCTCTCGGTAATGGACTCATCAATGACACCTACAAGGTGACAACAGTAGAAGACGATGCACCAGACTATGTTCTCCAGCGCATCAACGACTCTATCTTCACCGATGTAGATCTCTTGCAGCATAATATCGAGGAAGTAACTACCCACATCCGCCAGCAGCTCGAAAAACAGGGCGCTGACGATATCGACCGCAAGGTTCTCACCTTCGTCAAGGCGAGCAACGGCAAGACCTATGTAAAAGACGAAGACCAGCAGTACTGGCGCATTTCCGTCTTCATTCCTCGTGCCATCACCCAGGAGGCTGTCAACCCGGAAAGCTCCTACTACGCAGGCAAGACCTTCGGAGAGTTCGAGGCTCAGCTCACCGACATCACCGACCGTCTCGGCGAAACCATCCCTGATTTCCACAACATGGAACTGCGCCGCGACCAGCTCCGTCAGGCAGTGAAGGAAGACCGTGCAGGACGCGCAGAAGGCGTGAAGGATTTCATCGCAGAAATCGAGAGTTATATGGATGAGATGTGTCTCTGCCAGCGCCTCTTCCGCGAGGGAAAGTTGCAGAAGCATGTCTGCCACTGCGATACCAAGGTAAACAACATGATGTTTGATGAAGAGGGCCGCGTATTGTGCGTCATCGACCTCGATACCGTGATGCCATCACTCTTCGTGAGCGATTACGGCGATTTCCTCCGCACGGCAGCGAATACCATCGCCGAGGATTCTCCTGAGTTCGAGAAGATAGATTTCCGCATGGACATCTTCGAATCGTTCACCCGCGGCTATGTGGAGTCAGCATCAGCCTTCCTTTCTCCACTGGAGATTTCCCTGCTTCCTCATGCAGCCGAGCTCTTCCCATATATGCAGGCAGTCCGCTTCCTCTGGGATTACCTCAACGGCGATCACTACTGGAAGTGCAAGTATCCTGAGCACAACCTCGTAAGAGCCCAGAACCAGTGGCATCTTTTCCTCAAGGCGAAGGAACACGAGGCAGAGATGAAGGCATTCATCGAAAAACTCTCAAAATAATCTATAAATAAAAAATGAGTAATATTTATAAGAAATTATCTGTTGGCAACCTGATGGCAATGGCAGTAACCTTGCCTATGGTTGCCAACACAACCAACACAGCATCATCTCCCCTGCTTCCTTCCGCTCCCGATGCCCAGAAGGCTTCACAGACCGTGAAGGCGGGAGATGTCCAGATTCTCAGAATCAATCCTACGCTGGTGGAGATTGTCTTCGCCAACCAGCAACGTGTCGCCGTAGATTTCTATGGCGAAAGTGTTTTCCGTATCTTCGAAGATCACAACGATGGCGTGATGAGAGCGCCCGAGGCAAAGCCTGAGGCGAGCATCCTGGTGGATAATCCACGCACTGCCCTGAATCATAAGCAGGTGAAGGTAGAGGAGAACGACAACTCCATCATCCTTTCTACCACCAAGGCACAGGTCATCTTCGACAAGGCCACCCAGCTCTTCAGAATCATCAACCTTGAAGACGGAAAGACCGTAGCAGAGCAGAGCGCTCCGGCACAGTTTACACCCGAAAAGGTAACCCTCAGCCTGCGCGAACAGCCGGATGAGTATTTCTTCGGTGGCGGCGTACAGAACGGAAGATTCTCTCACAAGGGTGAGAAAATCGAAATCGTCAACACCAACAACTGGGTAGATGGCGGAGTGGCTTCCCCTGCCCCATTCTATTGGTCAACCGCTGGCTACGGCTTCATGTGGTACACCTTCAAGCCAGGTCTCTACGACTTCGGTTCTACCCAAAACGGAAAGGTAGAACTCTCTCACGAATCCAGGAACTTAGACGTTTTCTTCATGGTGGGCAAAAAGCCTACCGATCTGCTCGATGGCTATTACCAGCTCACCGGCAACCCTGTACTCCTCCCTAAGTTCGGCTTCTACGAGGGCCATCTCAATGCCTACAACCGCGACTACTGGAAGGAGGCCGACAAGGGTCGAACCATGGTGTTCGAGGATGGAAAGACGTATAAGGAGAGTGCCAGCGACAAGACCGGAATCAAGGAATCACTGAATGGCGAGAAGAATAACTACCAGTTCTCTGCACGTGCGGCAATCGACCGATATGTGAAGCACGATATGCCGCTGGGATGGTTCCTGCCAAACGATGGATACGGAGCCGGATACGGTCAGGAGAGTACCCTGGACGGCAACATCCAGAACCTGAAGGAATTCGGTGATTACGCCCGCAAGCACGGTGTGGAAATCGGACTCTGGACCCAGTCTGACCTGCATCCGAAAGACAGCATCGAGGCGCTCCTGCAGCGCGACATCGTGAAGGAGGTGGGAACCGCTGGCGTAAGAGTGCTCAAGACCGATGTGGCCTGGGTAGGCGACGGCTATTCCTTCGGATTGAACGGTGTGGCTGACGTGGCTCAGATCATGCCTTACTATGGCGGGAATGCCCGTCCGTTCATCATCTCGCTCGATGGATGGGCTGGTACACAGCGATATGCATCCGTCTGGTCGGGCGATCAGACGGGCGGCGACTGGGAGTATATCCGCTTCCACATCCCTACCTTCATAGGCGCCGGACTCTCGGGTATCTCCAACATCACATGCGACAACGACGGTATCTTCGGCGGAAAGAATCCGATCGTCAACATGCGAGAGTTCGAATGGAAGGCCTTCACCGCAATGGGTCTGAACATGGATGGCTGGGGCAGCAATGCCAAGTATCCTCATATCCTGGGCGAACCGGTTACTTCCGTCAACCGCTGGTATCTGAAGCTCAAGTCAGAGCTGATGCCATACATCTACACAGCAGCCCACGAGGCAGTAACCGGCAAGCCGCTGGTTAGAGCGATGTTCCTCGACGAAGCCAACCCTTATACCCTGGGCAAGGCAACACAGTATCAGTTCATGTGCGGTCCATCGTTCCTCGTGGCTCCTATCTACAAGGAAACCAAGATGGATAAGGAGGGCAACGACATCCGCAACGGCATCTACCTGCCTCAGGGCGAATGGGTGGATTACTTCAGCGGACATATATATAAAGGTGGAAGAATCATCAACGAGTTTGAGGCTCCCTACTGGAAACTGCCTGTCTTCGTGAAGCGAGGCGCCATCATCCCGATGGTAAATCCTAACAACAACGTATCGCAGATAGACAACACCCAGCGCATCTTCGAACTCTATCCATACGGAGAAACCCATTACGCCCTCTATGATGACGACGGCAAGACCGAGCTTTACCGCCTGGGCGAGCACGCCACCACCCACATCACCTCTTCCCTGCAGAAGGACCGTCTCGAGGTACACATCTACAAGACCACGGGCCACTTCCAGGGTCAGGAGAAGAACCAGGCTACAGAACTGCGCATCAATCTGAGCCAGATGCCTAAGAAGCTGGCGGCGAAGATTGGCGGAAAGAGCGTGAAGCTGACCCAGGTGAATTCGCTCGATGAACTCCGCAAAACCGGAAATGCATGGTTCTTCGACGAGGCTCCTCAGCTCAACCGCTTCGCCACACCGGGCAGCGACTTCGAGAAGATGGATATCCGCAAGAATCCGATGGTTTATGTGCGACTGGCGAAGACCAACATCACTGCCAACGACGTAGAGCTCCGCATGGACGGCTATCAGATGGATGATGCCGATGTGCTGCTCCACTCCACCGGTGCCCTCGCAGCCCCTCAGGTAACGATGAAGGACAGCCAGAGCCCTAACAAGGCATTCGAGCTGGTGGCTACCTGGAACAAGCAGGCCAACGCCGACTACTATGAGGTAAAGGTGGATGGCGTGATTCATTCCACCATCCGCAGCAACGAGTTCACCATCGAGAACCTGAAGCCGGAAACCGATTACGAGGTGCAGGTGAGAGCCGTGAACAAGGACGGCGTTTCTGAATGGGCCACCGTTCAGGCGCATACCATCAAGGACCCTCTCGATGAAGCCATCCGCAACATCACAGCCACCAACTCTACGAAGGACTGGGAAGGCCTGGAGGTTTCGAAGATGTTCGACTTCAACGAGAAGAACTTCTGGCATACCGACTACTACAAGAAGGAAGGTGTACTGCCATTCGATGTAACCCTCAACCTCAACGGCATCGCTAAGCTCGAGAAGATTCACTATCTCCCGGCTTCTGAGCGCGAGACCAACGGACAGATTCAGAAGGGCAAGTTCGCCATCAGCAACGACGGCATCAACTGGACCGAGACCGGAAGCTTCGACTGGAAGAACGAGAATGCCGTAAAGGAATACCAGTTCCAGGGCAACCCAGAGGCTCAGTACATCAGGATGACCGTAGAGGAAGCCCGAGGCGGAATGGGTTCGGGTGCCGAGATGTACGTATTCAAGGTTCCGGGCAGCAAGATGGAGAAGGCTGGCGACATCAACCACGACGGACGCATCGACGAGAACGACTTCACCTCTTACCTCAACTACTGCGGATTGCGCAGGGGCGACAAGGACTTCGAGGGCTACGTAAGCAAGGGCGATATCAACGGCAACGGTCTCATCGACGCCTACGATATCTCCGTGGTGGCTACCCAGCTCAAGAGCGGAGTGAGCAGCAAGAAGGTGCCAGCCGTAGAGGGCAGCATCAGTCTCGCAGCCGACAAGAAGGTGTACAAGGCAGGCGAAACCATCACCCTCACCGTAAAGGGCAAGGGTCTCGTATCGCTCAATGCCCTGAGCTTCGCCCTGCCATACAACGCCACCGAATACGAGTTCATCGGAGTGGATGTGAAGGATATGGGCAAGATGGAGAACCTCACCAAGGACCGTCTGCACTCAGATGGCAGCAAGGTGCTCTACCCTACCTTCGTCAACATCGGGGAGCAGCCAGCCGTAGAGGGCACCCGCGATCTCTTCACCATCAAGCTCAAGGCAAAGAAGGCATGCAAGCCAGCCTTCCAGCTCAACCAGCTGATGATGGTAGATAAATTCCTGGGCGTAAAGACCGGAAAATAGCCTCTTTTTTTGTGAATAAACATTTAATTCTGTAAATTATCTAAAAATAATACCTATTATTTTGGATATTTTACAGAATTATTTGGTAGATAGAAATAAATTCATTACCTTTGCAAACGTAAAAATCAATCAAGAGATAGGAATATGAAAAAAACAGAAGCTTACAACAGATTGGTAGAGAAAGGCATCAGACCATCAGTACAGAGACTGGCAATCCTGGACTACCTGATCAAGCACCCTACCCACCCAAACATCGAAGATGTTTACAAAGCTTTGGAGAACAAGGTACCGACCCTAAGCCGTACCACAGTGTATAACACGCTCCGCATGCTGAGTGAGGTAAATGCAGCCCAGATGATCACCATCGACGAGCATCGCGTATGCTATGATGGCAACATCGAGCCACACGTTCACTTCTACTGCAAGAACTGCGGCAAGATCATCGACCTCTTCGATGAGCCAGCACCACGGGTAACAGAGACCAAGGTGATAGATGGCAACATCGTGCAGGAGGAACAGCTCTACTACAAGGGCATCTGTTCAGCTTGCGCCAAGAAGATGGAGAAGAAGACGAATTAACTGGAACAGAAAGCCGAAATGATTCGTCAGACAAGAGATTTAATAGTAATAAGATAATACAATACAAGAACATTTTTTAATACATTAACATTATGAAGAAGAAATTTATTTGCACCGTTTGTGGTTACATCTATGAGGGTACTGAGGCACCAGAGAAGTGCCCTATTTGCAAAGCTCCAGCCAGCAAGTTCAAGGAGATGGAAGATACAGTGGATGATGATTTGACATTCGCTACTGTACACGTTCTCGGTCAGGCATATAAGGATAGCGTCAATGAGGAGGTTATCAAGGGTTTGAAGGATCACTTTGCAGGTGAGTGTGGCGAGGTAGGTATGTATCTTGCAATGGCTCGCCAGGCAGACCGCGAGGGTTATCCAGAGATTGCAGAGGCTTACAAGCGTTATGCTTTCGAGGAGGCTGACCATGCATCTCGCTTTGCAGAGTTGCTGGGTGAGGTTTTGGGTGATACCAAGAGCAATCTCGAGGCACGCATCGCTGCTGAGAAGGGTGCTTGCGAGGACAAGTTCCGCATTGCCAAGCTTGCCAAGGAGCAGGGTTCTGATGCTATCCACGATACTGTTCATGAGATGGCTAAGGACGAGGCTCGCCACTGTGCAGGTTTCGCAGGTCTTTACAAGAGATACTTCAAGTAAGACTATTTTTAATTTTTTTCGATACTAAGTCCTGGAGCCCGGTTCCGAATCATAGAGATTCAGAATCGGGTTCCTTCGTTTTCGGTTGGGGATTTGTGATGGGGTTCATAAAATGAAGCCCACCAACTTTTTAGATACATTTTTTAGAAAGCCCTATTTTTTTCTATGATTTTCTTGGTAGTTTCAAGAAAAAATTGTAGTTTTGCATTGTTAAATATAAATATATTGATTATGGCAACAATAACATTAAGACCGGAAGTATATGACAAAGCTGCAATATTTGCAAGAAAAGACAAACTCAATATCGAAGATTGGGTAAACAAGGTCTTGCTAAAGATTATTGTAGAAGCACCTAAGGCTGAGGAAACCCAGAAGTTGAATTCCTCAAAGATGTTTAGTTGGGACGAATTAGCTGGTATATTTGCCTCAGACAAGAGTGACAAGGAACTTCGTGATGAGTATCTGGAAGAAAAATACGGAATATGAAAATCTTTTGTGATACTAATATCATTGCGGAATTTTTAGAAAAAAGACTGCAATTCGAAGCAGTCGCTAAAATAATAAAATTATCACCTGACAAAAATACTCTGTTTTTGTCAGAAGGGGGGATTCTATACCATAACATTTTTGGTAGACAAACAATTGAGAAGAATGAATATCTATAACCCCGAGCGTTTGGTAAACGAGCGGAAAATATTGCTTCGTATTCTTGATACATTTCAAATTGTTACAGCTTCAAAAGCAGGGCTAGAACAAGGGGTAATAGATGATAAGTTTAAAGATTTAGAAGACAGTTACCAGTATCAGGCTGCTTTAAATTGTGATGCCGATGTATTGTTAACTATCAATATCAAGGATTTCGATGGAGTAAAAGATAAGCAACAAATTAAAATCATGACTCCTCAAACTTTTGTGGAGCAATATCAGAAAAGTTGGTGACCTTCATTTTATGAAGCCCACCAACTTTTTTAGAAATCAGATAATCGTGATCCAAACCGTTTCTCCCTGCTGCTGCGCCTCATCTATCCGCTTCATCAGGCGGGTGAGCCAGATGCGGGAGTTCACCACCATGCCCTTCAGCCTGTTCTCGCCCACCAGGATGCAGCCCTGGGTATCGTCGGGATAGTTGCCGGCATGGATGCGGATGCCCTCAAAACCGGGCACACCCTGCACATACGGCAGCCACTGCCTGAAACGGGGCGAAAATGTGATGAGCACGCGGTACGAACCCTCGGGGATAGCAGTGTGGCCAGGAATCTTCCTCGCCACTTTGCCGCTTACCCTGCTATACTTGGCATTCACCTCCTGAGGTTTCAGATCCACCCCTTTCAGATTGCGCCAGGTAGGCTCCATCGTATCACAGAAGTAGGTATCATCAGACAACTTCTGCATATCAAAACTATGTCTGAAGCTGCGCTTGTCACCAGCTCGCTTGCCCGAAAGCGACTTGCGAATCACATCACCATCGGCAAGCAGATACAGTCTGCCGATGGTATAAGTATTTTTCTTGGCTATTCGTTCTAAAACTATTTCCATAAGCATAAGATTATTTAATTACTACTTGCATAAGATTATTTAATTACTACTAAGAAGAAGAAGTGGAGGATGATCCGGAAGAAGTGGAGGATGAACCTTTCAGAAACTTCAACTTGCGGAAAATAAAACTGTAACTGTCACTGTCACGCTCTATCCTTACCACATATCCCCGGTGCTCCCATTGTCTGAGCGCTACCTTCGCCTTCGAGATGTTGTCTTCATAACCCTCCTTCTGTCTCACCTTTACATAATCATCGAGCGAGAATTCATCAGGCAGAAGCTCCAGCAGATTCATCGGTCCTCTTGGCGAGGTCTTCCGGATATCAGAGCCATCATTGTCGGCATCATAAATCATCTGTCCGAATAATTTCAACTTACACCACAGATCATACCGCTCGCTCCATCTCACGAAATCCTCAATCGACTTCTCCCACTTCATGCCATTGGCCACATAGAGCACGCACGCCTTGAGATAGGCAATGACGTTGGCACGAAAGCTCAGATTCTCGAAGACATAGTTCTGAGAGAGACGCGAAAACTCGGCATTTTCCTCCACCAAAGTCTTGGCAAGGCGCATAGCCTGCGGACAGTTTACCAGCCCTCTCGCCTTCAGGAGATTGTCGATGTAGGGCTTCAGTTCCTCATCAAAGGCGGCATCATAGGTGCCATATACGGGGATATCCGAACCGCAGGGACGGCGCTCGATGGTGGCAAACGAGATGCGGGAGATAGGTCCATCGGTTACCACCTTGCGGAAGTAATCTCTGCACTTCTTGGGAGTGCAGCAGGCGTTCCAGTTGAAACGTACCTTCACCGTCTCGGTGACGCTCTGGGTGCCCACTCGGTCCTGTCCGTAATTGCCCAGGTCGAAAGCCAGCTCCATGATGCGGAAATGCTGGTTGGTCTTGCCCTTGAGGGCATCGAAGAGGTTCAGTTCGTTTACCTTGGCATAGAGGAAATGATTCGCAGCTTCCTTCATGCGGAGCACGAATGCAGGATTGGTCATATCGATGTTTACCTCCTGTATCACAAGCCCTTCCGGACGTTCACGCCTATCCTTGTTGGCACCCTTGCTGTTGCATTCATCCTTCCATTTTCTTTCACGTTCACGCTGCTCGGCGTCACGTCTTCTGATATCCGCCATGATTCTGTTGATCGGTTGGGTAATCGCCTCCTTTCCGCTTCCTGTCGGTGCGCAGAGGATTGACGATAGTGTTGCTTCGTGCTCTACATTATCAATATAGCGGAATCGGGTTTCCAGGAGATGCGAAGCAAGCGGCGGAAATACAGCCTGAGATACCGCAGGGCGATAGATGGAAGGCGTCTTGGAGATGAGGAGCTTGATGAGCTTGGGCAGTTTCTGCGGCATCTGATGGATGTTGTAGAAATAGGATTCGGGATTATGGATATCGCCGAAATCTTCATCATCATAGCTTCCCTCTCCCCTCGCCTTGCTGTCAGCCTCCTGAGCCAGTTTGATGGCTGTACGCACAATGCTGGGCATGCGGTGCGACTGCTTTCTGCTGCAGGCACTCTCCACGGTGGTGAAGGCTCGCTTCTGGTCTTCGCCGAAGATGGGGATGATCTGCTTGATCCATGCCGGATTGTCATCGCAAAGGTAGCGGAGATAGCAGGAAAGCGTAAAGATAAAGGAATTACGGGATCCGTGCTCCGGCTCGCCGCCAAGCAGTTCTATCAGCTTGCGGATGAGCTGATAATAGGGAATGCCTTGGTACTCCGTGGGGAAGATTTCCGGGCAAGCATCAGGATGAGCTCCAGCAGGGCTGAGATTACCAGCAGCAGTACCATTGCTATCACCAGATTGGGCAGGCTGAATAGCAGAGCCAGAAGAAACAGCAGGATGGCTGTGAGTGCCCGGAAGTCGATTGTCTTGAACATCTGAATTACTTTGAACTTTGAGATTTGAACTTTGAACTTGATGATTTGCCCCCGCCAGGTGTTCCGGGGATTTGCAATCCCCGGCAAGGGAGTATGTAACGATTCTTTCCTTAAACAATTCCTCATTATTGATAAAGAGGATATAGTCTTCGGGAACAATGAAAGACGGACGAGCTAGATCCTTCACGCATACATCATATTCCTCATCTCCCAGCTGCTGCGACATCCATTTCTGGGCATCAGCCAGCGACATACCATCAGGAATGATGAAAACGAGGCGCAAGCCCTCGGAAGAAGGAGTTACGTGAACCAGGACTATCAGATCGAGAACGCTGATCATCTGCTTAGAGTCGGCCGGCTCCTTGCTTGTGTTTATCTGCTTAGAGCTGGCTGGCTCCTTGCTTGCCGGGGATTGCAAATCCCCGGAAACCATCATAACCTCCAGCCTCTTCTCTGAAAGCAGCTTCTTCTTCTCTTCCCAATATCCACGAGGATTCGGGATATGGTCGATATCATAGATGGAAAAGCCGCTGGGGATGGCATCACTGTTGCATCTGCGGCCATTCCTGAAGGTGGCATGAGGAGTAAGTATCGGAAGGCGCTTCTTGAGCTGAGTCTTCAGCGTCTCGAAATCCTCGTTATTCATCTCGCCACGACGCTTGCTCTCCAGCGCATCAGCTATCTGCGAACAAACATCCTTCACCACGCTGCTCCTGGTAGCCTGGTGGAAGAGCTCGGGGGTGCAAACCTGCACCACCCGGCTCATTACACTATTGGATATTCCGAAACTCATAGGCGATTGTTAAAGATAAATTCACTCGCATCCTCACTCTCGCAGCGGATGGCTTCGGCTGGCTCAATATCGGTCTCCTGACGGTTGATGTTGAGATGCAGTCTCACATAATCCTCATCTACACTGGCCACCCCATGAGGCAGCTTGACAAACTTGCGGGGCTTGGTTCTCACCTTACCGCTGGAGAAGGCATTGAAGTTGCCCTCCTTAGGACCTACCAGGGCTATAGAGCCTCTCTTGCGTTTCCCACTGGCTACAAGAGCCTTATACACTTCGTCTGAAATCTGTACCTTAATATACATGATACTTTTAATTTTGAGGTTGAACTTTGTGATTAGTAAAATGCTTTAATTTTCTGCTAATCACCCTTAAAACGGCTGCACCTGCTCGAAGTCAGCGATGCTTGTCTCGCCATAATAGCGGCCGTTATACTCTCTTACGCTGTGGCGGAGTTCGATGCCAATCACCTCACCCTCCTGAGCCGTAAACTTATCCACCGCCTCACCAAAGAGTCGGGCAACATACTGGTCGGGATGCATTGCATTCTGCACACTCTCAACAACCACCTCGCGAGATTTCCAAGGCTTACCTGTCTGCTGGCTCGTTCCACTCTGGGTGGCAAGGAGCTTAACGATTTTCATTTTTTCCTTCATGATCTAACTTTTAAAACTAATCTTTAAACTAATCTAAAACATAAATTATATTCTACATCAGGCTCATCATGAAACTTCGAAATGGTACCAGTTTCCTCGGTACATGAAAAAGCCCCGTAACCAGACTTATCATCTGATTACGGGGCAAAGATACGGCAATTTTTCCAATAGGATTTTTAGGAAAAATAGGATTAATCATTAAACCTATTTTTTCGAAAAAAGCATCAATCATTAAACCTGTTTTCTAAAAAAATTACGCTAAAATCAGCCGAATAGCTAAAAATGAACTATTTATGAGTTTTTCACCTCAACAGAGGTAATGATTTAGCAACAGTTCTAAATTCTGCAATCTGCATACGTTTGCTGCCTAACAACTCTTTTCGGCTGCAAAAATACAAAAAAAATAATGAATCTAAGAATTTTATTAAACAAAAAATATCAAACAGAGAAATATGTTGCAAAAAGCACTGTCTTACTAGTGGTCTGTAAAGTCTAAAAGTTGAGTAAAACGTCGTTCGTCACATACTGATGATTGATGAAATATCACACGTGCCTTACTAAACTTTTAGACTTTACAATCTACTAGTTGTTTATTTTGCGAAATACGTATTTACAACATTTGTTGTTGTATTTTGCAATTTTAGCAACTTGTCGGTAAATTCTAAAACTTTAAACTTAACAGGGAAAGTTTTTGTACCCTTTCCTTCTGATGGAAAAATAACATAAAATGTTTCTACGTTTTCCTGCTGTATTAAGTATGGCTTCTCTATAGTATGAGTCTGTCCATTAAAGGAGAAACTAGTTGTGTATGTCGTATCTTTGAATATAAGACTCGAAGTATAAGACTTTCCTTTTGGCAATTGCAACTCCCATTTTTTACCTTTTAAGCTGTCGATTTTAAATGATTGTGCATGAACTAATTGCCCATTTAGGAACAATAGAGAAATAAAAAAATATTTAAAAATCAACTTCATATTTATTTAATTACTTTATACCTGTTAATACTATATTATAATCTTGTAAAAAATACCCAGCATTAACTGAGTACATACAAGCAAGCTCAGGGTCCATATAAATAGCAGCACCCGTATTGGAGTTATATCCTACACATAACACATTATAGGTAGAGCTTTCTATTTGGCTATTTACATCAGTCATGACGGGATGCTTGGCATCTATTGCAGACTTATAATTTGTAAATGTTTGAGTTTTAAAGAAATGTGTTACAAAAGGCTCGATATAATCCAAAGAAACACCATCAATCAAAGGATTTGAATTATATGTCTGTGTATAATATAGAATATACGCTCCCTCATTTACTGTTCCACCAAAAACTTTATTGTTTGCATACTCCATAATTGATGTTACGCAGGCATTAGGTATTTGCTTTGCCATTGTTGTTGGCAAACTGCTTTTGACAAAGACATCACCTTTTTGTTTTGAATATTTTGTCGGGTTATAAATTATTTGAGTGGAAATCTGTTCTTTCGACACATTGTCTGGCTCGATTAAATCAGTCCCTTCACATGCGACCAAAAAAGTCACAGGAATAAAAAAATAACAAATGTTTTATCTTCATATACATTTTCCT
>NZ_QSQJ01000004.1:164375-165109 GCF_003436715.1 Prevotella sp. TF12-30
AAAAAATAACAAATGTTTTATCTTCATATACATTTTCCTTTCCAAATGGTTTCGTCATTCAATTCTTGCACTTGTAGCAACCATCTTTAAATCTACAAGATTCTATATTTTTTTGCAAATTTACAAAAAAAATATTTTAAGTGTTGAAAAATTAAAATTATTTATCCTTTTTAACAATATATCTTTGTTTGCCTAGAAATATCTTTTTAAATTTTGACGCTACAAAGATAGCGTGATTTTTCTGACATATCCAAATCCTGAGCAACTTTTTGTTGCTCAGGTCTTTAGATTTTTTCTTCTTTATTTATCTTCGGATTTAAGGTTCTTCTATCTTTTGAGATATTCCATTGCTCCTTGAACCATTCAACAATAGGCTGTCTATTGATACACAGAAACAATTGGTTCGGTTTGGTAGAATCAGAGAACACCTTGATTTCTGCATTCTCCACATTGAACTTTCTTCTGTGCTTCTCGGAATAGAGTGAACCGCTAAAGTTGAGTGCCTTTCCAGCAAGGAGCACACTAATTTGTTCAGCCGTGAAGCCTATCCTCTTGCACAAACTTTCTATTTGCAAGTATGCCTCCAACATCGGGAACCAACGCTTGGCTTTGCGGATGATGTTGTTGAGCATCGTTACCTCCGTGGAGTGCTTGCTTTTCAAATCAACGACCTCTGCTTGGTGTTTCTGTTGCATCTCGCCGAGTTGTTGGGTGTGGCTGTCCTCCATTCGCTG
>NZ_QSQJ01000040.1:0-39225 GCF_003436715.1 Prevotella sp. TF12-30
AGCTGCTTAGCCATTATCTCAAATTTTAACGAACTATTGTATTTATGCTTGTTTAAATATTAAACTTGACACCGAAGTTCACACGCTTCATGGTAGGATAAGCACCATAGGCACCACCATTACTTGAGAAGTTTGACTCTCGGTCGTCTGGCATGCGGGTCCAAAGCCAAAGGTTGTTACCACTTACGTAAACCTTGAGGTTGCTCAAACCAAGCTTCTTGATCCATCCACCATTCCATGTATAAGCAATCTCCACGTTCTTCAGACGAATATATGAACCATCACAGAGATACTGTGTGCCATAATAAGCCGCATTGCTCATTGGCTTGGAATTATAGCGAGGTGTTAACACATCTGCATTAATGTGATCATCGCTCCACCATGTACCTTGGTCGTAAACGTTAGCCAACATAGGATCAACAAGGCTAATCATGGTAACGTCACGAGTTACATTGGTAACACCATAGAACTGAGCGAAGCAGCTAAATCCTTTATACTCGAAACCTATAGTTGCATTATAGGTATTCTCAGGATTGCTAGTATAGCCATAAGGCACAACATCGTTCACATTATCTACCTTACCATCACCATTGAAGTCGACGATGTAGTAATCACCAGGAAGACGATTGCCATCGTTGGAATCCATCTTAGGTGAGCCATAAAGTTCGTCATAGTTTTGAATGAATCCCTTATCCAAATAGGTATAGGTTTGACCTATAGAGTGACCTGCCTGCTTGCGATAAGAAGGAAGCAATGCTGCATCATCCTTAATCTTGATCTCATTGGTAGCATGGGTCATGTTGAAGTTAGCCCAAAGACGCATCTGGTTGGCAAATACCTTATTGAACTTCACTTCCAACTCATAACCACTGGTAGTCACCTTACCCAAGTTGGCAGCAGGAGCTGTCTGACCAAAATAAGATGGCATAGAGCGAGAATTGCCTAAAACCAAAATGTCGGTACGAGTATCATGGAAGAAATCCACGGCACCAGTAATCAAGCCGCCCAAGAAGCCATAGTCAAGACCGAAGTTTACCTTCTTCACTTTCTCCCAGTGTACATTAGGATTACCTACGGATGACTCACGGTACCAAGTATAGATAGACTCCTTGTCACTATCTGTGTTACCCATAAAGGTCTTGCCACCGTATGCCCACTGGCTCATATAGAGGAAGCGGTCACCTACGTTATCATCACCAATCTCACCGTATGATGCACGAAGTTTCATCATATCCACAACCTTATGCTCACGAAGATACTTCATGAATGGTTCCTCTGAGATCATCCATCCCAGCGCACCAGAACTGAAGAATGCGAATCGGTTGTCGGAAGAGAACTTCTCAGAACCATTGTAAGCACCATTGTACTCGAAGAAGTAACGAGAGTTCCAATCGTATGTGGTACGGAATACCCAGTCCTCACGATAAGAAGGAATCATAGGTCCCGTAGCATACTCCTGACGTCCGAAAAGACCCATGGCAGAAATACTGTGTTTGCCAAATGTGCGAGCCCAGTTGAGCTGAGCCTGATAGTTGAGGTTGCGCTGAGTAGCCCTGTTGTTAACCTCACCACCATTGGTGGTCCACTTGTTACCTACCGTATAATCGAACTTATCATAATCCTCGTATGCTTTCTTATAAGATACAGCACCGGTCTCTGGATCAATCCACTTGAGCTGTGGATCATGGTTCATATCATTGATACCACGATTCTTCTCAACAAAGGTATTGTCCCAAGAAATCATACCACGTGCAGAAAGTCCCTTGGTAATGAAGTCAAGTTTCTGCTCCAACACGAAGTCGGTAGTGATACGAGTGGTCGTAGAATTCATCGTACCGCCAAGAGCCACCTGCTGAGCAGAGTTAGTTACATTAGTAGAACCTGGCAAATATCCCCAAGATCCATCGCTGTATCTTGGCAAGAAAGCATCTGGAGAGATATTATAGGCACCAGACCACTGCTGGCTGACCTGCCAGTCGCTGTAGCCATTACTACTGTTAGCCCAAGGAGCCTTGCGCACACCATTGGAACCTGCGAGGTTAACCTTGAACACCGTAGACTTGGTGATGCTAAAGTCGAGGTTAGAACGAACGTTCACACGATTGTAGCTATAACCTGTGTTATAATTACGTCCATTACCGAAATCCCTGTAAAGGTCACCCTCTGACACAAAGTCAACACCAGCGAAATACTTCACAAACTTGGTACCACCTGCTACATTGACATTGGCATTGTAAGACATTGTATAGTCCTTGAACAAATACTTCTGCCAATCCACATTAGGATAACGCTCCTGCTGATCCAAGGTAGCCTGGTTGCGATAGTTCTCGATGAAGCTCATTGGTTTCATCTTGTCAAAACTACCAGGAGAGATGTTCAACTCATGCTCGATGGCTGTATTTCTAGCTCTCAGCGCATCGTATGAATCATATTTATCAGGGAGCTTAGAAGGAATCTTCATCACGGCATTGGCAGTAACACTAATCTGCGCCTTACCTTCGGAACCACGTTTGGTAGTAATCAAGATAACACCATTGGCACCCTTCACACCGTAAACGGCAGTGGCAGATGCATCCTTCAATACAGAGATAGTGGCTACAGACTGCATATCCACGATCGACATAGGACGCTCGATACCATCCACGAGAACGAGAGGAGAAGAGTTGTTCCAAGAAGAAGTACCACGAATCACAATCTGTGGTTCCTCCTCACCCGGCATACCGCTAGATGCAGTAGTTACGACACCAGGAAGGTTACCAGTCAGGGCAGCACCGATATCGCTGATACCAGCCGCACGCTCCAACACCTTTCCGGTAGTCTGGGTAATAGCACCTACGACAGAAGCCTTCTTCTGCTGACCATAACCTACGACTACGACTTCGCCGATAGCGTTGTCATCTTCAAGGGTGATTTTGAACTCTCTCTTCTTGCCCACCTTCACTTCCTTGGTCTTCATGCCTACGTATGTGAATACGAGGGTAGAATTCTCAGAAGGAACACTGATGATAAAATTACCATCAAAATCAGAAACTGCTCCAACGCCGGCATTTCCCTTCACTTTTACAGTGGCACCAATCAGCGGCTCACCTGTACCGTCAACAAGATTACCCTTGACCTGGATCTTCTGCGCCTGAGCATTCAGGCTGCAGAAAGCTCCCACCAAGCATAAGGCTGCTGTCCGTTTCATTGTTAAGACTTGTTCAATCATGTTCTATTCATTTTTGATTTATGCTTAATTATTTTATGTTCACGTTATTTTTTCAGTTTCACGGGTGCAAAGATACTTGTTTCATTTCAGATACACTTTGTCTCTTGTAACAGATACTTTGCCGTTAATAACAAACTTTATAAGAACGAGTCTTTCCGCCCTTTAACAATTGTTTCACTACATAAATACCTTTTTCAGGTTTATTCACTTTTACACCTGCTATATTATAATAATAGGTGGCGATAACTTCTTCATCGTTCACATTCTGCTCAATTCCCGTATCCGTCTGTTTCATGTACCATTCCTTGTACCAGTTCATGCAGGCATAGCCGCAGCACTCTTCAAAGAGTTTGTGCTTCTTGGCATTCTGGAAGCCCGGAATCACCTTGCCTGTTTTCAGATACTCGTCAATGTCATAATACTCCTGCGGATGGGTAAGGGTCATACCGATGTTGCCGTAATGGTCGTGCACTGCCTTCCATGCCATTCCCCATTTCGAGGTAGATGCCGTTGCCCAGCTGCCCAGGTTAGGCTGAGTCCACTGACCCCATTCGTTGTAGTGACCTTCGCTCGCCTTGTCAGGATCTTCCGGACTCCAGTCTATCTCCGTTACCATGATAGGCTTCGTCTCTACCATCGGCACCTGACTCTTGAAGTTGCGGATAAAGGTATCGTGATTGCAGTTCTTGTCGGTCATGTTGCCATACCAGCCGGAATATGCATGTACGGCATACGAGAAATTATCCTCACTGTCGGTGATAGGATACTTGGCGTAATTCTGATACTGGCTCTGATAGCCCGCACCCGGCACCCAGATGATGCCCTTGAAGCCCTGTGCACGAATCTCATCAACCACCGGCTGGAAGTAATCATGCAGTGCTTTATCCGAATTAGAGCCATCACTCAGATGAACCCTCACCGGCTCGTTGGCTAGTTCGATAGAGATAATACCTGAGTTCTGCCGGATATACTCATCGGCAGCGAAGACCTTCCATACCGACTTGAGATAGCGGTTATACTTATCACCAACACTAATGTCTTGTGGACAGACTCCCGGTGGACGAACGATGACATAAAGTCCATGAGCAATGGCATCCTTAATTAATGGGATATAGAGTTTCTGGAGATAGAGGCGATAGCGCGCCATGCTGAATGCCGAGATGTCAGCCTCGTTCTCTGCCTTCTTCGTTGGATCGTTGGTCCAGCAAGGATCCATGTGCAGACGGAACACGGTGCAGTAAGCTCCCTGCTCCTTGTCGGTAATAGCCGAAAACTGCTTGGAGAAATATTCCAAGCAAGGCTGTATATCTGATTCTGAATAATCAGTTTTCCACTGTTGCCATCTCCAACCGTTGAAATATCGGTTGGGCGTATCCATTACTCCATGCAAGACTACGATCTTACCATTGGCATCAACAAGATTCTTGCCCTCTACACGCAGTGCCGGCAATATTCCATCAACTTGCAGAGCTGCCTGGTTGCCAGCCGCATTCCCCACCAATGCAAACATCGCAAGAGCTAGGAAAGCTATAAAGTTCTTTCTGTTCATAATATATATTTTTAGATTTTATCACTTTTTCTGATTGTTATTTATTTATCATACCTAGAAGCAATCTTTAGTACCCTAAAAAGAGAATGGCGCGTATCCCTACGCACCATTTCCATAAAACCAATTAATCATGATCCTTCAATCATAATATATTCATATTAAATTGAACTCAAATGCTATAAACCTATTTATAGAAAACTAGCAAAAGAATATTTAATAACCTAAAACCACCGTTTCATAACAAACTAAAACCTAAAACCAAAACAATTATTCATTATTTGATGGTGCAAAGGTATAAATAAATCCCCAAATAAGCTTTATCCTACGTAACCGATACTTCATAAAGAGTTTATGCGTGTAACATATACTTTGTGCCATATTACATCGTCCGAATATGAGGGTAAAAAAGAGTGTATTATGGTTACTTGCAACCAAAAAATTACCGATTTATTCTGATATTCCAACAAAAAAGTGTATTTTTGCAAACAGATAATAAAACTATAATATAAACAAAGCATGAAATCTTTAAACCAATTAATCATCACGCTGATGGCTTGTCTCTTCTCCATTCAGGCATGGGCACAAAGTGGTAAACTGTTTAATACAGACAATCAACTCTCAAGCAATCTCGCCACGCAGGTTTTTCAAGACAAGAGCGGATTCATCTGGATAGCCACCCGTAATGGCTTGAATACTTACGATGGTTACCATATCACCGTAATGAAGAAAGATATGTCCAATTTTTTAGGTCTTAAAAGCAACTATATCAATAGCATAGCACAAGACGATAAGGGACATATCTTATTGGGAACCAATAATTCTTTATTGGAATTTACAGGAAGCGAATTCCACAAAATTCCCATGCTCGACTCCAAAGGCGAAGAACTCGCCACCTACGTAAAGCAGGTATATCCCCTAAAGAATAAAGACGTAGCCGTGGCTACATCCGGTTATGGCATCATGATTAAGAAGAAAGATGCCCAGGAATGCCATGCCATGAAGGGAGAGGTGGAAAAACTGAAATATATCCACAAACTCCTGGAAGATAAACGGGGCAGACTCTGGATCATCACCGAAGACGGAAAACTCTACCGCAAGGAAACAAACGGTAGAGTCACCTCCCACCTTGCCGGTACCGAAGGCGTGGACGCACAGGATATCCAGCAGGACGTCCTGGGCAACCTCTATCTCGCCAGCAAGAACCAGGGCGTACATCTGCTCAGGGCAGGAAGCAACGTCTTTACCCGAATCAGCAGCATCGGAAACCTGCCCATCGAAAACATCTATATCAGCCGCAATAACAAGCTCTATATCGGCTGCGACGGACTGGGCATCTATGTATATGACCCTCAGACCGGATTCCTGCAGGATAACCCTCTCTTCAGCCGACTGGTGAACCTGGCCAAGAGCAAGGTAACCAGCATCATAGAAGACAATCAGGGAAACATCTGGGTGAGCATGCTGCAAAAAGGCGTGTTCATGCAGAGCAACATACAAAACGACTTCAACTACATGGGCTTCCGCCTGGGCAGCCGCAACGTGATTGGCGAAAACTGCGTTACCAGCCTCAGCATCAACCAGGGCAACCAAGTGTGGGTGGGTACCGACAAGGATGGCCTATACCTATTTAATATAGCAACCCGCAGCGTAGAGGGGCATTTCCTGAACCAGCACACCGTGCTCACCCTCTGTAAGGACGAGCAGGACAGAACCTGGGTGGGAACCTATACCGACGGTCTGGGCTATATGGATGCAGCCGGAAGCTTCCACCCTGTTGATTTGGGCATCAGTAAGTCGGTGGGCATCTTCGATATCAAGCAAGACCCACAGGGCAACATCTGGATAGCCACCATGGGCGAAGGTCTCTTCTGCCTGCAGAAAGACGGAAGCCGAAGGAACTACAAGGCTAAATATGGTGCAGACAACAACCTCAAGACTAACAGTCTGCCCAACGATTACCTCATCAAGATAGCCTTATCAAAGGATGGCAACCACGTGTATATAGCCACCTCTGTGGGACTGGCGTGCCTCGACCGCAAGCGAAACAGCTGGGTTTCCACCTTCAAGGGCATCAACTGCCTGAACAAGAACAGTTTTTCGCACTGCGTGTTTGTAGATAGCAAAGACCACGTATGGTATGGCACCGAGGATGGAGTCTTCTGCTTCGACTTCAGAAAAGGAATAGAGCCTAAACATTATTCCACAGCCCAAGGACTCACCGACAACGGTGTGGCGAGTATCACAGAAGACAACAAGGGCAAAATATGGCTGGGTACAAACAGCGGACTCAACATGCTGAACCCCAAGGATGGCAGCATCATCAGGTTTTATACCGAAAGCGGACTGCAGAGCAACGAGTTCAGCGATGCTTCCGTATGCACCACTCAGGATAAGAAGGTGATTCTGATGGGTGGCTCTGGCGGAATCAACTGGTTCCAGGCCGACCGGGTAAAGCAGCACCCATGGCAGGCAAAGGTGGTTATCTCGGGCTTCGTGGTCAACAACAAGGCAGTGACCCCAGGCATGGAGTCGGGCAGCTATACTATCACGGACAGCTGGGTAACTGTGGCACGGGAGTTCAATCTCTCGCACGATGACAACACCTTCTCCCTGCAGCTCTCTACCCTCACCTATAATAATGTGGAGCAGATAAGATACGCCTACAGCATCAACGGCGATGCCTGGCGCACCGTGCCAGCCGGACAGAACGAACTTGCCTTCTCGCACATGGCTCCCGGCAGCTACAAATACCGCATCAAGGCCATCTGCAACGGCTACGAAACACCGGTGAAGGAGTTCACCATCATCGTTCACCCAGCCTGGTATGCCAGCATCTGGGCAAAGCTCTTCTATCTGCTGCTCCTCATAGCAGCCATCATGCTCTACCTGCGCCACCGCAAGCGCCAGATGGAAGACCAGCTCATCCTGCAGCAGCACATCCACGCCGAAGAAATGGGCGAGGCGAAGATCAAGTTCTTCATGAACATCAGTCACGAAATCCGTACGCCATTGACACTGATTATCACCCCATTGCTCTCCCTGATTAAGGAAGACAAAGAGCCTCACCGTCAAGGCATCTACGAGATTATCCGAAAGAACTCGGAACGTATCCTTCACCTCATCAACCAGATGATGGACCTCAGAAAGATTGACAAGGGACAGATGGTAATGCGTATGTGCAAGACCGATATGGTTTCGTTCATCAATGAAGAATACGACCTTTTCAAGCAGCAAGCCATTGCCAAGAGCATCGACTTCGAATACCAGCATGACTGCGAAGAGCTTCCAGTATGGATAGACCGCAACAACTTCGACAAGGTGATAATTAACACCCTCTCGAATGCCTTCAAGTTTACCCCTACGGCAGGCCACATTCTCCTCTCGCTCACCCACACCGACCACCATGCCTACATCAGCATCAAGGACAGCGGCATAGGCATCCCGAAGGATAAGTTGGAAACTATCTTCCAGCGCTTCTACCAGACCCCTGACGACCCTAACGACCGCAACGTCGGTACGGGCATCGGTCTCGATCTCACCCGCTCGCTCGTGGAACTGCACTACGGAACCATCTCAGCCCGCAACAACGAGGGCGAGAAGGGAAGCAAGTTTGAACACGGAAGCGAGTTCATCATCCGCATTCCATTGGGCAAGGATCATCTCAAACCAGAAGAGATCATCGAGGAAGAAGAGATGAAGAAAGATCAGAATAATGAACTTGCTGAAGCAGAACAGGAAGAACAGCTGGCAGAAAACAATGACCAACCAGCCGAAACCTTGAACAATTCCGATACTACCCCAACCTCTGCCAAGGGAGCCAAGGCAGAAATCGTGATTGTGGAAGACGAAGAGGATATTCAGGAATACCTGAAAGCACAGCTCTCCAGCGACTTCAAGATTCGCACATATCCTAACGGAAAGGTGGCACTGAACGAGATTCTGAAGAATAAGCCAGACCTTGTCATCAGCGACATCATGATGCCGGAAATGGACGGAACCACCCTCTGCGCCAAGCTGAAATCAAACATCAACACCAACGATGTGCCTATCATCCTGCTCACAGCCAAGAGCCGTGAGGAAGACCAGCTGGAAGGATTGCAGACCGGTGCCGATGCCTACATTCTGAAGCCGTTCAACATGGACATTCTGCACCGCAACATCATCAACCTGCTCACCGTGCGCCGCACTTTACGCAATAAGTTTACGGGCAATGAAAGCCAGAATCACCAGGTAGAACAGATAGAAATGCAGACACCTGACAATTCCCTGATGCAACGGATAATGGAGGTTATCAACGAAAACATCAACGATTCCGACCTGAGTGTGGACATGATAGCACAGAAGGTGGGCATCAGTCGTGTACACCTGCACCGCAAGATGAAGGAACTGACCAATCAGACGCCACACAGCTTCATCCGCAACATCCGACTGCAGCAGGCAGCCAAATTGCTCAAGGATGGCAAGCAAAGCATCACTGAAGTGATGTACGCATGCGGCTTCTCCAATTCCGCAAGTTTCAGCACCATGTTCAAGAACCTCTATGGCTGTTCTCCTAGAGAATACATGCAGAATGCCATGAAGAAATAAAGATGATACACAATAGAAAAAAGAATATGTAACAAAAACAAAGCTTTATGAAACTTTGAAAAAAGTCTTGGTTACATTTCACAATGAAAGATTGCAAATAAAGCCGTAACTTTGCAGCGGAAAAACCTGTATGGATTCTCCTCCCAGGTTTTCCGCTGCATTTTTATCTTATTGTATAATCTTTAAAATCAACGAATATAATGAAGAAATTAGCAATCTTATCGCTTTCGATGATGCTTGCTGCCGGAGCACAGGCTCAGAATGCCCAGTTCGACTACTTCAAGTATGCCGGCAACGATGCACGATTCAATGTGCCAATCGACAAGAGTCATCAGTATTACAACCCTGTATTGGCAGGATTCTATCCCGACCCATCCCTCTGTCGTGCGGGTGACACCTATTATCTGGTGAATTCATCCTTCACCTTCTTTCCTGGTGTGCCGCTCTCTACCAGCAAGGATTTGGTAAACTGGACTCCAGCCGGGCATGTGCTCACCCGCCAATCGCAGGTGCCTCTGAAGGGTCAGCATGTATCAGGCGGTATCTTCGCACCAGCCATCAGCTATAACAAGAAGAACAAGACCTTCTATATGATTACCACCAATGTGGGTGCCGGCAACTTCTTCGTCAAGTCCAAGGACCCATCCAAGGGCTGGAGCGAACCTATCTATCTGAAGAAGATTGATGGCATCGACCCTAGCTTCTTCTTCGATGACAACGGAAAGGGATATATCGTGCATAACGGTCCTGTGGTTGGCGGTGCTGATTACGAGGGACAGCGTGCTATCCGCTGCTTCGAATTCGACGTAAAGGGCGACAGCATCAAGGGCGACTTCAAGGAGATTCTCCGTGGCGGAACCCATGTAGAGGCTCGTCCTATCTGGATTGAGGGTCCTCACCTCTTCAAAAAGGGCAAGTTCTATTATCTGATGTGTGCAGAAGGTGGTACAGGCGGTTGGCATAGCGAGGTGATTCTCCGCGCCAAGAACCCAATGGGTCCTTGGGAGGAATGCCCAAACAACCCTATCCTTACCCAGCGTACCGGACTCGATCCTAACCGCAAGGACCCTGTATCCAGTGCCGGTCATGCAGACATAGTAGAAGATGGAAAGGGTAACTGGTGGGCTGTATTCCTGGCTTGCCGCCCATACGAGGAGGATATGTACAACACAGGTCGCGACACCTATCTTCTGCCGGTAACATGGAAGAATGGCTGGCCAGAGATTCTTGCCAAGAATACTCCTATCTCTACCATTGGAGAGAAGGCTGGTCTGAAACCAGCTGAAAAGAATGAGTTCTCAGGAAACTTCTCTTACGTGGATAATTTTGATGCAGCAGACAATAGAGCAGGCTTGAAGGATCTGAATCCTCGGTGGATGTTCCTCCGCGACTTTGTTGACTGCTATAAGGTGGAGGATGGTAAATTGAAGATGAGTCTCTTGCCTGGTAATATCTACAAGCGTGACCCGATGTCTGCCATCTGGGCTCGTCAGCAGCACGGCACATTCACTGCCGAGACAGAAATCAACTTTACTCCTCGCAACGACAAGGAAATTGCGGGCATCGCCCTCTTGCAGAAGGAAGACCACAACTTCGTATTGGGTAAGACTATGAAGAAGGGACAGTTGATGATAACTCTAACACGTGCCGAGAAGAACAAAGTCCTCATTGCTTCTGCCCCTATCAAAGCAGGTAAACTAAGACTGAAGGTAGAGGGTCATGACAGATATTACGATTTCTATTATGCCGAGGAAGGCGGTGATTGGCAGTTGCTCGCCAAGGGCGTGGATGCCTCTAACCTGAGTACTCAGAAGAGCGGCGGCTTCATCGGAGCCTGCATCGGTCTCTATGCTTCTTCCAACAAGGAATAAGAACTTTCAAATATCAATACAGAAAAAGCCCCCTCAAAGGAAGGTATAAAACAGAAAAAGGCTCCCCGCAATGAGGAGCCTTTTTCTGTTTATATCTTTTTTCAAGAAACTTTTCTGTACTATTTATTCTTTACGATATCTAATGTCATTTTACCGACCCAGATGGCGCCCTTGCCATTCTGATCTACAGGCACCTGCTTGCCATCAAGATCTGTTCTGTACTTCAGCGTCTGGAAGAGGCTGTGGCTGTGACCTCCCAATACCAGGTCGATGTGGCGGGATGCAGCAATCACCTCGGTATCATCCGTGCCCTCTATATTCCAGCCCAGATGAGAGATGCAGATGATGACATCACACTTCTCCTTCTTCTTCAGGATCTCTGTCATCTCGTTCGCCTTCTGGATAGGATCCAGGTACTGGATACAACCGTAATTCTTCTCACTCACCAAGCCGGCAAGCTGCGGAGCCAGTCCGAAGACACCTATCTTGAGTCCCTTGCGATGCAATATCACGTATGGCTTCACAATATCCGCCAGCTCGGTGCCGGTGAAATCGTAGTTGGCACAAACGATCGGGAACTTTGCCATCCTGAAGAGACGCACCATATTGTCCATGCCGTAATCGAACTCATGGTTTCCGATGGTGGCTGCATCATACTTCATCTCGTTCATCAATCCCACTTCTACATCCCCCTTGAAGAGCGAATAGTAAGGAGATCCCTGAGAGAAGTCGCCACTGTCGAAGAGCAGAAGATCTGGATTCAGACTGCGCTCCTGCTTGATCATTGCCACACGGCGGAGGTAGCCTCCACGGTTTGCTATGGCTGTATCTGCGAGATTCGGATTGTAAGGCATCACGCAGGAGTGGGTATCGTTGGTATGAAGCACCACGAGCTGCTTCACTACCTTTGGAGCCTTCTGCGCCTTTGCCTCCTTCTTGCCCTTTGAATCCTTCAGGACTTTAGCCTGTACTGTTGCCGGCTGCAGCGTAAATGATGCCAGCGCCAGCGCTATATATAATAATGTATGTTTCATTTCTGTACTTATTTAGTTAGTCTATCTGGTTTCCGGGGATTACAAATCCACGGAAAGCTTCGTTCCCCTATTCTACTACGCAGCGGCCTTCTACTCTTGATTCCACTACCTTGCCCTGAGCCTTCATCTCACGGAAATAGTCCATGATGATGTAGCGCACATTGTTCTCCTTCAACTTAGGAGCCACCACATCGGTACCGCTCTTGAAGGCAACAAGCTGGTCGTTGCCCTCGGCAAGATAATCGAGGGTGGCTATGCGATAGCTCTTGGCTGGATCGACAGGTTCTCCGTTCAGGGTTACGCCCTTCAGCTTTCCGTCGCGGGTGATAACCATTCTTACGGCATGGCTCACACCCTCGCCGCCACGGTGGGCTATCTGCTGGAAGAGTTCAAGCACCTTCTCGCCGGTAAGCGTGAGGAAACAGATTTTGTTCTCGAAAGGAGCCACCTCGCTCACATCGCCTACGTTGATATCGCCCTTGGCAAAGTCAGCACGGATGCCACCCATGTTATACACCGAGAAGACAGGCTGCTCATTAAACTGTCCGCCACCCCATACCAGGATGTCAGAAAGCAGATTACTCAACTCGCTCTCAGGGCGATGACGGGTCATATCATGAGCCACGGATCCCACTACAGGTCCCATAATGCTATCCACCTTGTGCTGATAAGGGGCGATGAACTTCGCAGCCTCAGCATCCGGCTGGGCATCCCATTTTTTATCTACCAATATACGGGTTCTCTCCACCTTTGCCACCTTGAATTTCTGGGCAAAGGCTGGACTTGCCATCAGCATCAGAGCCATGGAGGCAAGCATCATCTGCATACTATTCTTTTTCTTCATACCTTTTACAATATTCTAATTTCGGGATGCAAAGATACAAAATAAATCGGCGAAAAAGACGAAAAAGGCGAGAAAAAAACGTTTCATTAGTAAAGAAAACAAAAAAAGAAGGGGAAAAAGAGAAGAAACCCACTGAAAATTTGCGAGATACGAGAAAAAGTAGTAACTTTGCATCCGCTTTTCGGCGTAACCGCTGTTGTCTGGGCAGAAGTGTTGCTCGTCCATGTTGCGTTGGAACGACAAACAATTTTTAATTTTATACAAAAAATGGATTTGATTAAAGTTGCTGAAGAAGCATTTGCAACCGGCAAGAAGTTCCCTGAGTTCAAGGCAGGTGACACTATCACAGTCGCTTACAAAATCGTCGAGGGTACTAAGGAGCGTATCCAGCTCTATCGTGGTGTAGTTATCAAGATCTCTGGTCATGGTGACAAGAAGCGTTTCACTGTTCGTAAGATGTCAGGTACTGTAGGTGTAGAGCGTATCTTCCCTATCGAGTCACCAGCTATCGATTCTATCGAGGTGAACAAGCACGGTAAGGTACGTCGCGCTAAGTTGTACTACTTGCGTAAGCTCACAGGTAAGAAGGCTCGTATCGCTGAGAAGAAGACCATCGCTAAGAGCGCTGAGTAATTTTCTTAGTTACCTATTAAAAATTAGAATCAGAAAAAGGGCATCCGATCTCACGATTGGATGCCCTTTCTGCATTTCCTTATTCTCCGGCGCTGTAGTTTGTCAGCCCGTCATCGGTGCCGTGCAATGCGCCCTGCAGATCAGCCCAGCTCTGGAATCCGGCAAGCAATGCCAGACGGTTGAGTGTCTGCTGTGAAGGTTTCTCCTTTCCTTTCATTATTTCCCACACCTTGTGCAGCAACTTGTTGTTTCTATGCTTCTCTTCGTGCTGCAGGTGTTCCCTGCCTAGCTTCTTCTCCAAAGCTACAGCGAGGATTTTCAAATCATTTTTCATTGTGATTATCCTTCCTCAAATTCTCAATTCCTTTAATTTCTCAAATTTTCATTTTTCATTCCTAACTGCGGGCAAAAGTACACAATATTTTTGAAACGGAGTCATGTTTGGGAGATTATTTTTGAATTTCGCACGAAAAAAATGGTTTTCTCATATTTTTTTTGTAATTTTGCAACCAAATTCTAAATACATTTCTTAATTAAGATGAAAGAATTAGCACTTAAGTACGGATGCAATCCGAATCAGAAGCCTTCTCGCATCTATATGGATGACGGAAGGGAACTGCCTATCGAAGTTATCAACGGCCGTCCTGGCTACATCAACTTCCTGGATGCTTTCAACTCTTGGCAATTGGTCAAGGAACTGAAGGCAGCTACAGGAATGCCTGCTGCCGCTAGTTTCAAACATGTTTCTCCTGCTGGTGCTGCCATCGGCCTGCCACTGAGCGACACATTGAAGAAGATTTACTTCTGCGATGACGTAGATTTTGAACTTTCTCCTTTGGCTTGCGCTTATGTTCGTGCTCGTGGTGCAGACCGCATGTGCTCTTACGGTGACTTTGTTGCCCTGAGCGATGTATGCGATGAGGCTACTGCCCTCCTCATCAAGCGTGAGGTGAGCGATGGCGTGATTGCTCCAGGCTTTACCCCTGAGGCTATCAAGGTGTTGAAGGAGAAGCGCAAGGGTACCTACTGCGTCATCCAGATTGATCCTGACTACATGCCAGCTCCTATCGAGCACAAGCAGGTATTCGGTGTTACCTTCGAGCAGGGACGCAACGAGGTGAAGCTCGATGATCCAGCTCTCTTCGAGGATATTCCTACCAAGAACAAGAACTTCACTGCAGAGGCTAAGCGCGACCTGATTATCTCGCTCATCACCCTGAAATATACCCAAAGTAACTCTGTATGCTACGTGAAGGATGGTCAGGCTATCGGTATCGGTGCCGGTCAGCAGAGCCGTATCCACTGTACCCGTCTGGCTGGTTCCAAGGCTGATGAGTGGTGGTTGCGCCAGTGTCCTAAGGTGATGAACCTGCCTTTCAAGGAGAAGATTCGCCGTGCCGACCGCGACAATACCATCAATGTCTATATCTCTGACGAGTGGGAGGATGTATTGCAGGATGGCGTATGGGAGCAGTTCTTCACAGAGAAGCCTGAGCCACTGACCCGCGAGGAGAAGAAGGCTTGGATTGCCCAGAACAAGGGTGTATCTGTAGGTAGCGACGCTTTCTTCCCATTCGGCGACAACATCGAGCGTGCTCACAAGAGTGGTGTAGAATACATAGCAGAAGCAGGCGGTAGCATCCGTGACGATAATGTTATCGATACATGCGACAAGTACGGCATCGCCATGGCGTTTACTCACGTTCGCCTCTTCCATCATTAATTTATATAATATAAAAGGTATATGAGCGATATTGACGATATTATCATGGGTGGTATGGTTTTCAAGGGCGGCGGCGGTCCGAAGAAGGACGACGACGACAAGGTGAAGACCAAGGCCAAGAAGAAGAAGTACATTACGGGTGCTCACGGAAGCGGCTCTGCCCGTCAGAAGGCAAAGTATCGCCAACAGAGAGCCAACCGTAAATCGCAGAAGAAGAAGTAATTCTTTTCTCCAGAGAATAAAAAATAAATCCCCATCGACAGGAGCAGTCCAGTCGATGGGGATTTTTTCGTATTTCAGACATCAGTCTTCATTGAGCCTGATGCCCTGCCAGGTGGAAACCAGGTCGCCCGATACGGCTATGGTTGGCGTCTGACTCTTCTCATTCACCACTACCGACTTCTGCGCCACATTCGTCTTCACATAGTCGAAGAGATCGCCATAGGTAACCTTGCCCTTACTCTCCTGCAGTTTCTTCAGGAGAAAATAGGTAAAGAGTCCGTGCTTCTTCTCCTTGTAGGGATAAGCCGTCTCGCTACCCTGGGCAGCCGTCATCACGAGCATGTTGCCCTTCGGAGCCTCAGCCTTCGCCTTGAGTGCCACACCTCTGGCTGAAGCCAGCATACCCTCGCCTCGTTTGCTGCCACTGAAGCAGGCATCCATCAGCACCGTTACGCAGGCTGCGTTCAGACCGTTGAGTTCAGCATACAGCCTGCTCATACTGTAACCCGTTGCCAGAATATTGCTCTTGCCATCTACGGGCAGGAGATAGGAGGTGCCGTTACTCTCGTCGGGCATTCCATGTCCGGCATAATAGAAGATGAATCTCGCTTCAGCTCCATAAGCCTTGGCGATGTTCTGCATCCAGTTGATTTCCGCCAGCATATTGTTGAGGGTGGCATCCTTGCGGATATGCAGGTTGCTTTCCGGAATGCCGAGCAGCTTGATGCAGTATTCCCTGAAAGCCATACCGTCGTTGAGGGCAAACTCCACGTTCACTTCCTCCTGGTAATTCTCGTTGGCGATGATTACGGCAAAGGTCTTCTCCTGCTTCACCTTCGAAACGGGAATGTTCAGATCCACGTCCGATTTCAGATAGCTTGCCAGCGTGTTCACGCCTTCAGCGGCTCCCGCTGCCTTCGCCGTCTTCCGGGTAGCAATAGACTGATGTTCATCCCTTACAAATTCCTGGGCACAGGTGGAGTCGGTTCTCATTACCTTCACCAGTCCTTTCTTGCCCACAGAGATTCTCTGAGAGTGGACAGGTAGCGAGAACCAACATCCTGCTGCCATCATCACCATCATCATGATATTCTTCCATTTCATACACTAGCGGTTTTGATGTTTACACCTTATTATATATATAGAGTTTGATAGATTTCCCTTAACTTCTCTCTAACTTCCTTTAACTTCTCTCTAACTTCCCATTTACCAGTCGTCCGAGAATCCGTCGGAAGAATCAGCAAGAAGCGCCTCTTTCAGAATGTCGATAATGGAGTTCTGGAAAGCCGAAGCCATCACGAAAGCCTTGCTTGATGCCAGCTTGTGTTTGTCCTTTTCTACATAAGGATAGCAGGAACTGATGTTCCACACCTCATCCTTGCTCACCACCTCGTCATCATCCGCCTCACCGGTAGCAGCCGCGGCGAGCACACTGGCGATGGCACTTGTCCATCCGCCGCCCGATTTTACGGTCACTTCGTAGCTGTCCATATAGACACTCACCCTTGCCTTCTCCTCCTTCACGTCCACACGGATATACGGCATCATATCCACCTGATAATGGTTGACTCCAGCATTCTGTCGGGCGATGTTCTCGATATAAGCCTGGGTAATGATCAGTCCCTGTTCAGCATTCTGCTCTCTAATCACGCCGTGGGTATCCTTACTTTTAAATGCGCGGTTGAACCATTCGATGGCTTTCTTGAAGATTTCTGCCTTCGACTGACCAGCGCAGGCGATGACCTCCTGGTAGTTCAGGCGGTTCTTGTTGTCCAGAGCTACTTCCTTACTCAGGTTTCCGGCAGCCTCTGTCCAGTTATCACCATATTTATCCTTGGCGTATCTCTCAATCTGTTCGGCTGTAAAGACCTGTGCACTTGCCGTAAGGGCAAGCACGCAGAGTGCAAGTGTGATAAGATATTTCTTCATATTATCATTTATATTTTAAGTGATGCTGCAAAGATAGCATTTTTTTAAATACAAACCCGTTCAGATGATAAAAACCCATGGTGCAATTCGTAAAAACTTGCAGTTACCGGCTTTTAATCATCCAAACGGGTGGATTTTTTCGATTAACAGGAGTAATTTTCGCTATTTCTAGTTCTTCACGCTCTTTACCCCCTTGCCCTTGGTAAGATGCAGGGTGGCAGCCTTGAGCTTGTGATTGCTGTGGTCGAAGATGATGGCTGGATCCAGGCGCTTGCCGCCGAAAGACACCTCGAAATGGAGATGCTCTGTGGTGGCCCTGCCAGTGCGGCCCGTAAGACCGATTACCTGACCTGCCTTCACCTTATCACCCTTCTTCACCATGTTCTTACTCTGATGGCTATAGAGCGTTTCCAAGCCGTAGGCATGCTTGATGCGGATGCAGTTGCCATAACCGTAGTAAGGTCCCGAGGCAACCACCACGCCATCGAAGGCGGCATAAATCTCGTCGTTAGGCTTGGTCTTCAAATCCACACCCGAGTGACGGCGGGCACCTCCGTATGGACTGATGACACGGGCATCAGGCAATGGATATGCCCATGCCTTCTCCTCTATCTTCTCCAAATCGAGACGGAAGGTGTTGGTGATGGTAAACGGGTCGTACACCTCGTCGGGGTCGAGGGTCATGGCGTGATCGCTACGGCTGCTTCCCGATTTCTTATTTGTTTCCTTATTGTTTCTATCATTCTTATCGTTCTTGGAAACGGAGGAATCCTTGCCACCAATCACCTTGATGCCGATGCGGTTGCCCTCCTTGCGGAACTGCACGGTCTGTCGGCGGAGCTTATGGCTCTTCAGTTCGATGATGGTTTCCGGATTGATGCGCGCACCGTTCACCATGATGGAGAAATCGCAATAGGTCTCTCCCTCTCGGGTGCCCACGATGGCGATGGTCTGTCCGGCATCTATCGACTGTCCCACCTTCACCAGGTTCTCGGCATTGTTGGCATACACGGTTTCCAGACCGTTGTCGTGGCGGATCACGATCACGTTGCCCATCGATTCGGTCTTGCGCGAGAGACGCACATAACCATCAAACATCGCCTTCACTGCATCGCCCTTGGCAGTAGAGATGCGCATCACGCTGTTGCCATTGATAAGGCTAGCCTTGCCCACAGGAAGCGGGAAGGAATATTCCTTGGCACGGAATATCTCAAAGTCAACATTGAAGGCTTGACTCTGGGCAAAGAGACCTGGCGTTGCGATGCTCACCTGCTGTTGCTCGGCGGCAGTAAACTCATTCTTGGCGGGCATGAAACTACTCAGCGAAAGCATCAGCATTCCCGAGACGGCAGCCAGCCCGATTCTTCTTCTTAATCTTCTGTTTACAATCATTCTCTATTCTTTTAGATTCATTTTTTAAATTTAACCATTAAATCTTAAAACATAAAAACATCCATTTTTCCCTCTTCGTTCATAGAAAAGAGAAAAATGGATGTTATCTTGAAAACTTACTTCATCAGAATGCCGGTATAGATTCTGCCACTCTCTATGCCCAGCTTTCTTGCCGAGAAGAACTCGTCGCTATGGGCAAAGGTACAGATGCCGCAATCCTGGATATTCTCCTCAGCCACACCGCAATGCAGCAGGATCTGCTTGTTGCAGAGCGGCAGGTTGATGTGCCACTTCAGCGGCTGCACGATGTTTCCTTCTGCAGCCAGGCGCTCACGCTCGGCAATATCTACCGAGAAGGCGGCATTGGGGCGCTGCTCGGCAATCTCTTCCATCGGGAAGGCTGCCTGCTCGAAAGCCTCATACACCTCATCGCCTACCTCGAAATGCTCCAGCGAGATACCCGGACCAATCACTGCCTTCAGCTTCTTTGGCTCCGTATGATAGGCGAAAGCCATTTCCTGGATGGTCTTGTGGACGATGCGTGCCAGCGTGCCTCGCCATCCGGCATGGATGGCTGCCACGGCATGGTGTTCCTCGTCATAGAGCAGGATTGGGATGCAGTCGGCGGTGGAAACGCCTATGCATACGCCCTTCTCATTGGTCATCACGGCATCTACGCCCTCGAGAATCATCTTGCGAATGTTCTCAGGTATTGAGAAATAATCTCCTGCCACCTGACGGACCTCTACTCCATGCACCTGATGCGGCAGGATGATGTGGTCGGTGCTGATGCCCAGCTCATCCGCCAGCTTCCTGCGGTTCTCTGCCACGTGTTCGGCGCAGTCACCGCAATAGTCATTGATATTGAATTCGCTGTAGTCGCCCTGGCTCACTCCTCCCTTTCGGGTGGTAGAGAAAGCAGTGACGCCCTCAGCGATATGATATTCCTTATTCATATTCGAAATCATCTAAGTCATCTACATCCTCGATTTCATCCTCGTCAATATACTCCACGATGTCCTCGCCCTCAGCCTCGAGTTCCTGCTGGAAGCGGCTCATATCCTTGTCACGGTGAACGAGGGTATCTTCTGAAGTAATCTCCTGCAGCTTGTTGCTCTCTGAATTCAACTCCTTCCAGAGCACATCCTTGAGTTCCTGGATGCCCTGTCCGGTAACTGATGAGATGAATACCACCGGAAGATCGGTTGGCAGGGTCTCCTTCAGCATCTCGATAAGCTCCTCGTCCAGCAGGTCACACTTGGTGATGGCGAGCACGCGATGCTTGTCGAGCATCTCAGGGTTGAAGTTCTTCAACTCGCCCAGCAGCACCTCGTATTCCTTCTTGATGTCGTCGGTATCGCCTGGAACCATGAAGAGGAGCAGCGAGTTGCGCTCGATGTGTCGCAGGAATCGCAGTCCCAAGCCCTTTCCTTCGCTCGCTCCCTCGATGATACCCGGGATATCTGCCATCACGAAACTCTGATGGTCGCGGTAATCCACGATTCCCAGCGATGGCTCAAGGGTGGTAAACGGATAGTTGGCTATCTTTGGACGGGCACTGGATACGGCAGAGAGCAGGGTTGACTTTCCGGCATTAGGGAAACCCACAAGACCCACATCGGCAAGGAGCTTCAGCTCCATGATGATGGTCATCTCCTGCATCGGCTCACCTGGCTGCGCATAGCGTGGAGCCTGGTTGGTAGAGGTACGGAACTGGAAGTTGCCCAGTCCGCCGCGTCCGCCCTTCAGGAGCAGTACTTCCTGACCGTCGTAAGCCACGTCGCAGACGAACTTACCGGTTTCGGCATTATACACCACGGTACCGCAAGGCACATCGATATAGATGTCCTTACCATCAGTGCCGTGGCACTTGTCACGTCCTCCATTGCCACCATGCTCGGCGAAGAAGTGGCGCTGATACTTCAGATGCAGCAAGGTCCAGTAGTTGTGGTTGCCGCGAAGATAGATGCTTCCTCCACGTCCGCCATCGCCACCGTCAGGTCCACCATTCGGTTGGTACTTCACGTGGCGCAGGTGCATGGAGCCTTTACCACCCTTACCAGAGCGGCAGTTGATCTTTACATAATCTACGAAATTGGATTCAGCCATTGATTTTTCTTTTATTATTTAACGAATAAATCTTCCCCGCAGCCTTGCGGGGAAGATTATTATATCTTGATTACAAGTTGTCGATTACATTGCAAACACGAGCGAAGATCTCATCTACTGTTCCGAGACCCTCGATGTGGTGGTGGATACCCTCCTTCTCATACCAGTCGATGAGAGGAGCAGTCTGTGTATGATATACGTTGAGACGCTTCTTGATAGTCTCCTCGTTGTCATCAGAACGGCCACTCAACTTACCGCGGTTGAGCAGACGAGCCATCAGCTCATCCTCTGGAACGGCGAGCTCGATCATGGCAGCGATCTTGTGACCACGCTCAGAGAGCATCTTCTTCAAAGCCTCAGCCTGTGGAGTGGTACGTGGGAAACCGTCGAAGATCACACCTGCGTGTTCCTTGCCGAAGCTGTCATATACGCTTGCGAGGATGTCGATCATCAACTCGTCTGGAATCAACTGACCATTGTCGATATAACCCTTGGCAGTCTTGCCGAGCTCTGTACCATTCTTGATTTCGTTACGAAGAACGTCACCTGTTGAAATGTGACCGAGACCATACTTCTCGATCATCTTGTCGCTCTGTGTACCCTTACCAGCACCTGGAGCGCCGAAAATTACGATATTTTTCATTTTTACCTTAATATATATAAATTGTTTTATGTTGTGTCTCCCACATGCTTCACCCCCTATTCTTCTACAATCGTGTAGATGTCGCGGAGGTTTCTGCCTTCTTGGTCATAATCTAATCCATATCCTACGATGAAATCGTTAGGGATTTCCATTACGGCATAGTTGATGTCCAGATCCACCTTCAGATTGCCCGGCTTCACGAGGAGCGAGCAGATCTCGATGCTGGCAGGATTCTTCTTCTTCAGATCCTCGATCATGTGAGCCATGGTAAAGCCGGAATCCACGATGTCCTCCACGATTACCACGTGGCGACCGGTAAGATCCTGGTTCAGACCCATCAGGGTCTTCATGCTGCCGGAAGAACTGGTGCCCTCGTAGGAAGCATACTTCACAAAAGAAATCTCGCTTGGTACCGTAATCATTCGCATCAGATCGGCAGCGAAGATAAACGAACCATTCAACACAGCCAGGAACACCGGAGTCTTGTCCGCATAATCCTGGTTCAATCGGTCGGCAACGACCTGTACCTTCTTCAGAATATCTGCCTCTGGAATGGAGGTCTTGAAGGTCTTATCCTTGATTTTTACTATGCCCATAGTCTTGATGATATAATATTTTCTGCAAAATTACGAAAAAATCGTGAAACTTCATCCATTCATCGACTTTTTTTAGTACTTTTGCATTAAAATAATCAGATAATCGGACATAACATACATTAATATATGAAAATATTCACTAGTGCTCAGATACATGAGCTGGATAAATACACCATTGAGCATGAGCCAATCACATCGCTCAACCTGATGGAAAGGGCGGCAAAGGCGCTCACCCGTGCCATCGAGCAGGAATGGTCTAACAGAACACCGGTCGTGGTCTTCGCCGGTCCGGGAAACAATGGGGGTGACGCACTTGCCGTGGCACGCCTTCTCAGCGAAGACGGCTATGGGGTGAGTGTATTCCTATTCAATGTGCACAACAAGCTTTCTGCCGACTGTGCCACCAACAAGAAACGACTCATCGAGGGTAAGCGCGTCAAGCAGTTTACAGAGGTCACCGTCAACTTCGACCCTCCTCAGCTCGAGGCGGGAATGCTCGTGGTGGATGGTCTCTTCGGCAGCGGACTCAACAAGCCGCTGGCGGGCGGATTCGCTGCCATGGTGAAATACATCAACCAGAGTGCGGCAAAGATCGTGAGCATCGACCTGCCTTCCGGTCTGATGAGCGAGGACAATTCCTACAACATCAGCGCCAACATCATCCGTGCCGACCTCACCCTCACCCTGCAGCAGAAGAAGCTGTCGATGATGATGGCAGACAACCAGCAGTATCTGGGCAGAATCAAGGTGCTTGATATCCGACTCTCCCCAGAGTTCATCCAGCGCACCGAGAGCCGTTGCAGCATCCTTGAGGAGAAGGACATCCGCCAGCTCCTGAAGCCTCGCGGCGACTTCGCCCACAAGGGCAGCATGGGCACGGCGCTCCTCATCGCAGGCAGCTACGGCATGTCGGGCGCTTCGGTCCTTGCCACCAGAGCCTGCCTCAGAACGGGTGTGGGAAAGGTGATTACCCATACGCCTAAGAGAAACTACGAGATCATGCAGATTTCCGTGCCCGAGGCGGTACTGCAGATGGATACGGAGGAAACCATCTTCAGCGAACCGGTAGATACGGAAGATTACCACGCCATGGGCATCGGTCCGGGACTGGGAACCAGCGAGGCGACAGCCATCGCCCTGATTGCCCAGCTCAGAAGATGCACCTGTCCGGTAGTGGTGGATGCCGATGCACTCAACATCCTTGCCAGTCACCGTGCCTGGATGCAGCAGTTGCCTAAGAACCTCATCTTCACTCCACATCCTAGAGAGCTTGACCGTCTGGCTGGCATCACCAGCAGCAACTGCACCGAGCGTCTCTTCAAGGCATGCGAGCTTGCCGACCGTCTGCACGGCTACATCCTGCTGAAGGGACATTTCTCTGCCCTCTGTCATCCGGATGGTAAGGTGGAGTTCTGCTCTACGGGCAACAGCGGTATGGCTACGGCGGGCAGTGGCGATGTGCTTACAGGCATCATCACCGCTCTTCTGGCTCGCGGCTACAAGCAGGCAGATGCTGCCCGCATCGGTATGTACCTTCATGGTCTTGCCGGCGACCTCGCCATCAAGGACCTGGGCAAGGAAAGCCTCATCGCCAGCGATCTCATCGATTACCTGCCGAAGGCATTCCTCAGATTGGAAGAGTAAGATTGGAAAAGTATAAGAATGCAGAAAGGGTGTGCTCGTGTGAGCACACCCTTTCTGCATTCTTATGTTTATACTAGGCTTCCAATGAATTTCTGGCTTCATAGAAGCGCTTTTCCAGCTCGCGTCGCAGATCGTCCTTGCGGTCCATATTCAGCTTCTTGCGGATATGGCTGCGCTGGCTGGTGATGTTCGATTCACTCTTGTTCAGTTCGATGCAGATTTCCTTCAGCATCTTGCCTTCCAGTACCATCTGGCAGATTACTCGCTCACTGTTGGTGAGGTCGGCACATACCAGATCCCATGCCTTCTTGCTCAGTTCGCTGGTCTTCAACTGTTCTGCGGCACGTTGCAGGATATTCTGCTGCTGCTCCGGGCGCAGGCGGCTCAGCAGGTTCACCGCCATATCCTTCTCTTCATCCTTCAGGTCGGCAAGCATATGCAGTGCCTTCTTCTCTTCTTCCCTCATCTGCTTGGGCTGTCTGAGTTCCTTGATGATGAGAGGTTCCCAGTTATAGAGCCAGACATACAGAATCATCAGGAAACCAACCAGAACAGCCTTGATGCTGAAGAGCAGCACGGAAATCTGCGTATGCGAGAGGGCTACCGCTACTACTGGCAGCAGAGCGACGGCAAAGCCGAGAGTGGTTCGGTTGAGCTGCTGGCTCTGGGCGGTAATGGCGAGTATAAACATAATAAAGATATTGCTCATCACGCTCAGGTTGTCCCGATCGCCCTGATAGTGCAGACAAAGCATACTGTCTATCGCCAGCTTGACGAATACGAGGATATAGAGCAGGGAGATGCCAGTCTTGAATACCACCTTACGCTTCAGCACCACATATATCAGCAGCGCCAGTGCAATGGTATGGACTATATTATAGAACATGCCCCCCCATGCTTTCATCATGTAAAACAAAAGGAAGTGATAGGGAATAATGAGTATCTCTACCAAAGTCAAAAAGACGAAGGCGATCACCCTTCGGCGGTCCACCACTCCACAATAGTCAGGGCATAAATGATGTTCCAAGCGCAAACACCAATCCCAAAGTTTGTTCTTAGCTTTCATTTCTTGCTTTCAATTTACTTATAGTTTAAACAATCGTTGATACTTATATATCATCAAAGTCTTGCCCGCTTGGGGCTTTTGCATACCTTTCAGGACCTCTGAATCCTGAATTCATTGTTGATTTACTAACTTATTCTTATCCGCTGCAAAATTACAACGAAAAATCGGAAAACACTAAGAAAGTAGGTTAAAAAGAGGTGGAAAAAGCAAAAAATAGATGAGAAAAAGCATTTTTCAGGGTTTTTCAGTGTTTCATTTATGCGGTTTTTATTCGGTATCAGCATTTTTAGGCGCATTTTTCTTGGCAGCAATCGAAAAAGACGCTATCTTTGCAATCGTAAAAACAAAGTTCGCGGTTTCAAGCCCGAGCTTCCAATCAAACCCCAAAGTTGCCAACAGGCATCTAAGAACAATGGAGTAGATGATAAAGATGATGATGAGTAGAAGAAGAGTAAATGATAGACTTACTATTCTTTAATAAATAAAGTCTAGTTTCAAGCCTATTGAATGGAAGGAAAAGGAAATTAAGAAAAAGAATAAGTATAAGTATAAGTATAAGTAAAAGATGATGATGCGTTTCTCTAGAGAGACCATTTGTCATTCTTAAATCATTAAAAGATTTTAAGTATGAACAGAAGGATTTTAATTGCGCTACTGGCTGTTGGTAGCTTTATCTGCCCAGCCGTCGCTCAGAAGGTGGCCTTGAAGACGAACCTCCTTTATGATGCTACAAGCACCATGAACCTCGGCTTCGAATTTGGCCTTTCCCCAAAATGGACCTTGGATGTATCCGGCAACTACAACCCGTGGACATTTTCCAAGAACAAGAAGTGGCAGCACTGGCTTGTTCAACCAGAAGCTAGATACTGGTTCTGCAATAAGATGATGGGCTCCTTCATCGGCTTCCACGCCCTCGGAGGTTCTCATAACATAGGTAACGTAGATCTTGACTTCAAGTTCCTCGGTACCGACTTCTCCAAATTGAAAGATTACAGATACGAAGGTTGGTTCGTAGGTGCAGGTGTTGCATACGGTTATACCTGGGCTCTTTCCAAGCATTGGAACTTCGAGGCAGAACTCGGAGTGGGATACGTTTATTCGAAATCGGATAAATATGAATGCCCACAGTGTGGTGAGAAACTCGAGAAAGACAAGGCGCATCACTACGTAGGACCTACCAAGGCGGCACTCAATCTGGTGTATGTCTTCTAATTCATGATACATTATTATATTAATAAGTAAAAACTGAAGATTATGAATACATATAAGATTTTAAACAAGACACTTGGAGCCGTCGCCCTCAGCATTCTGTTTAGCACTAACGCTATCGCTCAGGAACAGGCTGCCAAGGATATGAAAGTCCTCAACAAGGAAATCAAGAAGAAAGGCAATAAGGTGAACGTCTATATGGACCTCAACCTGGATGACGTGAAACTGGCAAGCAACAAGGGTCTCATCCTTACACCTATTTTATATAAGGGTGAAGATACGCTCAAGCTCCCGGCTGTGGAGGTGATGGGTAACAAGAGATACATCTACTACCAGCGTACCAAGAAGACCGCTACCCAGAACCCGCTCATCGTTGCCAAGCGTGAAAACAAGGAGCCACAGACGCTCCGATACGCTTACTCTACTCCTTACCAGGACTGGATGAAGAATTCCAACTTCGCCATCAGCAATGATGCATGTGGATGTAACCAGAAACTGCTGGCAGAAAACCTGCTCACCAACAATGGCGAGGCGCTCGTTACTCCTCAGCAGCTCTATCAGGCTTATCAGCAGCCAAAGGCGGAGGCAGTGAAGATCAGACAGGAAAACGGTTCGGCTAGACTCAACTTCCGCATCAACAAGTGGGATATCGTGAAGGATCTCGGTAACAATACCAATGAGTTGGCTACCATCAAGCAGACGCTCGACCTTGTGAAGAACGACCCTGATGTAACCATCACTTCCATTACCCTCCACGGATATGCTTCTCCAGACGGCAGCTATGCCAACAACAACAAGCTGTCTCGCAACCGTACCCAGGCTCTCTACAACTACCTGTTGAAGACCTACCCTATCGACAAGAAGCTCTTCAAGGTAGAATCTACAGCTGAGGATTGGGAAGGAACGCTGGAATACATCAAGAGTCACAACATCCCTCAGAAGGAAGCTGCTCTCAAGATCATCAACAGCGATATGACTCCTGACCAGAAGGAACAGACGCTCGCAGCCAAGGCTGGTGAGGCATTCCGATTCCTCGTTGACAAGGTTTGGCCAGGCTTGCGCCGCACAGATTACACCATCGAGTACGACGTGAAGGCATTCAACCTCGAAGAGGCTCGCAGAGTAATCAATACCCGTCCGCAGAAGCTCTCTCTCCAGGAGATGTACATGGTAGCCAACAGTTATCCGAAGGGAAGCGAAGAGTACAACAATGTATTCGACACAGCCGTGAAGATGTTCCCAGAAGATAAGCTCGCCAATCTGAATGCAGCCCTTGCTGCCATCGACAGAGGTGACAAGGTTAGCGCAGAGAAGTACCTGAAGAAGGCTGGCACCGGTGCCGAAGTAGATAATGCCCGTGGTTGCCTCGCCGTTCTCAATGAGGATTACGAAGCTGCCAAGCAGTACTTCCAGAAGGCAGTAGCCGGAGGCTTGAAGGGTGCTCAGGAGAATCTCAACAAGCTGAACAAAATTGTGGAGTAAGAGTTTGATTTTTAAGTATAAGTAAAAGAATAAACAATAATATAAACTAAAAAATTTAATTTAAGAACAAGAAAAGAAAGAATAGTATTTGATTACCCCCGGGCGAAGCCAGTGATGAGGTCAGAGAGACCCGTCCATTTCGCAACTCAAACTAAAAATTTTGTATAACACTTAATAAGTAAAAGATTATGAAGAAAATGAATTTGCTCGTTATGAGCTTGGTATCAGCAGCAGCGTTATCTTTCTCAAGCTGCAGCAGTAATGATGATTTGACAGGTGGTGGCGCAGGTACACAGTCACAGGTAAAGGGTTTCTATATGACATTGGCCGTACAGACTCCTACTAGCAATGGTACAAGAACCTCTATTGAAAATCCAATACCTACAGAGGATGCTACCGCAGTAGAAGCAGCTGTAAAGAATGGTACTTTCTACTTGGTTGATGAAAAAGGAGCCGTTGTATTTAGCAAGACTCTGACCGGCCAGGATTGGACAGGAGCTATCAAGGGCCAGACTGGTTCTCAGAAGGATGGTAAGACTACACTTCAGATTCAAGTAGAAAATGTAGCTGCAGGTGCTACCTATAAAGTATATTTCAAGGCTGGTTCAACCAATATGGATACTGTAGAACCATTTACTATCACAACAGGTACCAAAAAGACTGGCGTATTTACTGCAGATGGCATTAAACAGACATTCACATCAACAGCAGCTTTTGCTAAGCCATGTGATACAGACAACAACTTCTCTATGTTCAACCAGAATGATGCAACAACCAATGGTAATGGCTATACTGTCACATTCACTGATGCCAACAAGGTTGAGACCACCCCTGCAAAGGTTATGTACAATGAAGTAGAAAGCCCAATCAAGATTGAGCGTGTAACAGCTCGCGTTGATGTTCCTACTAGTACAGAAAACCTTTTGGCCGAATACCCAACAAACGCTTCACAGGCATTGAAGAATGCAATTGACGATGCGAAGAAGAAGGTTACAAAGATTGAATTGGTTCGCTATGCACTCTCTAACGTTACAAATAAGGCATACGTTATGCAGAATTGGAATGTAGCAAATAACGTTTGGAGCCTTGCAATTCCTACAGGCGCAACATTGTCTCAGACAAAGGACGCATTCGGTGAGAAGTATTTGCTCAAGGATGGTGGCTTCAAGGCTTTGAAGGGTGCTAAAAATGACTATATCTTTGAGAACAACATGTCTGACGCAACTGCAATGTACTTCGAGTACAAGGTTACTTTGGATGCAAATCAGTTTAAGAATGCTGCAGGTGAGCTTATGCCAGCTGACTTCCAGGATGGTACATTCTATCGTTACAACAACGTTATCTACACAAGCTTTGAGCAGATCATGAAGGCTTACGAAGATGTTACAGGTCTCTTCGAGGGTAAGACAGCTGCCCAGTTGAAGACAGAATTGGAAAATGCAAAGAAAGTTGAAACAACTGAAGGTGCAAAGGATGTAGAGACCAAGTTGTCAGAATTCCGTGCAAAGTATGGCATCGAGGTGTTCAATGAGGGTAAGACATACTACAAGCAGGTTATTACAGACAACCAGTTGTCAAAGAACGTTATCCAGCGTAACACTATTTATCGCTTGCAGGTTAACAAGATCTTCAACGTAGGTGCACAGGTTCCTAACGGTGAGATTGACAAGAACGGTTTGTTCTACCTCGACGTAACTGTAACAGTTAACCCTTGGGTTCTCAATGTACAGAACGTAGAGTTGGGTGACTAATCCCAATCACTTCGCTTAAACGCAGAAACAGAAAAAAAAGATGAATGATCCGGGGATGTACCCCATCCCCCGCTCTCAAGATAATTCTTGAAACAACAATACTCTCAATCTCCCGGGGGCTACCCCGCCTCCGGGAGATTAAAAAAGAAAAAGATGATATTTGCCGCCAACAGATGGCGGGAACCCCTATCGTGCTGAATCAGCACCACTCAACAAGAAAAAAAGGATGCCGCAGGCTACCCCACTTCTTACGCCCTACGGCACACTAGATATAAGTATAAGTAAAAGAATTAATAAAATACAAACGATATGAAACATTTCATCATCAAAAACGGTTGCAAAGTGGTTTGTATCTCAGCCATCGCACTCTCTTCGCTTTCATCATGCATGAAAGACGATCTGACGAATTGTCCTGCACCTAAGGTGTCGCTCAAGTTCGATTATACATATAATGTTGAGAACGCTGATGCCTTCTCCCAGGAAGTGAAAAACCTCAACGTCTATGTTTTCGATAAAAACGGTAAATACTTCGATACCTATACGCAGTCAGCCGACAAATTCGAAACGGGTCACAGCATGGACATCACAGACTTACAGGAAGGTAAATACACCTTCGTCTGCCTGGCTCGTGACAAGAAACCTACAGGTAGCAGAGCCGACGGTGACGACGAGATGGAGTTCAGCTTCACCCAACTCACACCAGGTGTTTCTACCATCAACGACCTGCAGGAGGAAATGGGAAAGAAAGACGGAGAGGCTTCTGTCAACAACAAGAAGTTCACCGCTCTCTACACTGCCCAGACATCTCTCGACTTCAAGGGCAAAAAGGACACATCCGGCAAACTGAGTCTGATGAAATGTACCAAGACCTACAGAATCGTGATGCTTCCTTACGAAAGAACCCAGCAGGGATTCGAGGCAGAAAACTTCGACGTAAGAATCAAGGGCTCGGCTGCGCTCCTCGACTACAAGGGCGACAAGGTAAAGGATGCCAACGGAGTAGAACAGAACAAGCCAATCACCTACGTGCCTTACAACGAGAAACTGGTGGTTAACACCGACGGCAATACTGAGGTAGATGGTGAAAAAATCGACAAGGCTCTGGTTTACGACCTGTCTTCTTCCAGAATGTTCGAGCGCAAGAACGATGTAAGCACCCGCAACACCGAAAGCACGGAGTACGACGACAAGCGAATCGTAATCACCGACAAGCGCACAGGCAAGGTAATCTTCAACCACTCACTGCCATGGTTCCTTGCTCTCTGCGGCGAGCGCACCGACAAAGGCTGGGAGGATCAGGAATACCTCGACCGCCAGGATCACTACACCCTCGTATTCTACGTTCCGAGTCCAGGTTCCGACTACCACATGGATGCTAGAATCAATATAAACGGCTGGGTTCTCAATCTGCAGAACACAGACCTCGGAGCCAAATAAGAAAACAGTGCTACCCACACTGTATAGAGAGAAAGAAAAAGTATAAGTATAAGTAAAAGATTAAAAAGATGAAACGCTATAACTCAACTTTGATCAAGATGACACGCCGGCTAGGCATGGCTATCGCAGCCTTGCTCATGTTGAGCACAATGGCATCTTGTTCAGACCAAGATTCGCAGGCACCTGCAACTGGCGATGAAGCTTACCTCAACCTGAGCTTCTCTACCGCCAGCGCCACGACTTCCAGAGCAGGCGGAACAGGAAATATCGGAAACGATGAGACTCAGGCTAATCCTACCGCTGAGAGCGACATTCATAGCATCAAGGTATGGGTGTTTAAATCAGGAACAAAAGGAGAAGCCAAGCCTATCGCCTACAAGGAAGACAACACTCCTACTGCTGTTGGCGGAGGTACCGCCAACGGCAACTACACGCTGAACTTGAGATTCTTGCGTAAGATCAACGGTGAAGAACTCAAAAACATCGACCTCTATATTCTGGCAAACTCAGAGAGTACCAATATGGCTGATAAGCTGAAGAATAAGGATCTCCGCAGCATTACCCGTGCAGACCTGCAAGGTGTAACCTTCGATAATCCATTCGGCATTACAGCAGAAGGTAAGGCTCAGACAACAGAGGTTCCAACCGGCAAGGGTCTCCCTATTTCCCGTGCCATTACCAACATAGCAATAGCCGATCACGTAGCTGATACCGAGGCTGGTGCAAAGGGCAAAGGAATTTCAATTCCTCTGGTTCGCGCCGTTTCCAAGCTTCACTTCTATTTCGCCCGCACGGCAGATGCTGATGCCTTGACAGAAAATGTGAAGGTAACAAAAATTGAAATAGATGGAAACACCTTCCCAACAGAAAGCTATGTCTTCCCTGATGAAGAGGATTATGCAACTGCTGATGCCAACAAGGCTGCAACAAGCAATAAGTACGGAACTCCTTCTTATGTTCCTACTCTACTCAAGCTTGACGGTGTAGAGAATGCCCAAATCAAGGCTGTAGCAGATCCGCTTGCTTATAAGCGAGGACCAGGTGAAACAGCTCAGACTTATATGAACCGCATGAATAATGAAATCGGTGGACATAACTTGAGCTATCTTCGTGAAACCAACATGCCTATCAAAGGTAAGATTTACTATCAGTTGGCTGAAGGCGGCGTCGAAAAATCCCAGGGATTCACCATTCCATCCAGCGGCAACGCTATCCGCAACCGAGAGCTGGTAGTTTACGGCTACTTCCTCCAGGGTGGTGCCCTCTGCCTCGACTGGCAGGTAATGCCTTGGAACAAGGTAACTTCTGAAATCAGCTGGAGCAATGTAAATTGCGAGATGTTTGCTTGGCAGACAGGTTCAACCCTGAAACCAAAGGAAGGTGACGCAGAAGGTCTCTACTGTCTGGTAAACTATCCTAGATACAAGGATACAGAACATGAGATATTGGAGGATAAGAAATCAGGAGCAGCCTTCTATATCAAGGTAGATGGTCCTACAGGACTGGTTTGGAAAGCACATCTCACCAACCCTACTGAGTTTGCTTTCAACTATGATAAATCTACCGAAAGCACCAACTGCGTTTCTACAGGCATCGCCCGAAAAGATCCTTATCAGATCAAGGTAGAAGCCGTGAATCCATGGACAACCAATGCTTCATGGGATCAGTTAACAGAATGGGCTACAGGTAAGGGCAGCAAACCCGTATGTACCGATCTCTACGTAACCGTATCACTGGATGGAATCCATGAATACGAAGTAGTAATCAATCCTGATAATGCAGGAGGTATGTACAAGAACGGAAGAAAGTTTGCAGGAACCAATACCCGCATCCGCATCTTCCAGCTGCAGGCTACCAAGGGAACTGCCTACGATAAGCTTCAGAAAGCAAGTGGACATTATACTAATTATTTAAAATAAGGAGGGCAAACAATGAAAGCAATATCAAAATACTTTGCGATGTGTGCAATCGCCCTCTTAGGGCTTGCAAACACATCTTGCATGAGCGATGATATGGACGGCACACCGAGTTGCGACTACGATGTGGTGCTGGAATATAAAGTAGGCGGTTCTGCTACTGAAACCCGTGCAGCTGTTACCCGTGCTGCAGTAGAGGATGGATCAGAAGATCTCAATGAGAACCTGATCAATCGCCTCGACCTCTTCGTCTTCGATGCAACCGGAAAACTCGTCAAGAGTCTTCCTCTTACAGATGCTTCCGTTCAGGGCAGTCCTACTACAGAATACAAGCACAAGAAGTTGGAAAGCGACCAGCTGAAGCGTTCGGAGATTACAGGCAACACTCTCTATCTGGTGGCAAACCTGGAGAATATCAGCGGAATCACAACATTGAATCAATTGAAAGCTGCCACCATCAACAAGGCAGCCACCTTCAATCCCAAGGCAAAGCAGACTTCATTCGTGATGGATGCCAAGATGGAGGAGACGAAACAGATTGAGAACGGAATGATTCACATCCAGTTCCAGCTGAAGAGAGCGCTTGCCAAGATTCGCCTCAACGTAAAAGATGACAAGGGCAAAACAGTAGCTCCTACAGAGTATGCCTGTCAGTTGATACACTACGCTGCAGATGGCGCTATCCTCGCAGAAGGTACCAGCACCAGCAATGAATTGAATACCGAAGTTGCAGCCAGCAGTAAGGTAACTGTTCCTGCCGTAACACAAGACAACAAGGCTGTGTTCTACTCATACGCTAACAGTTGGATTGACAAGACAAAGGGTAATGCATATGCAGAAGAGCCAATCGATGCCAACAAGCAGACCTACATCCTGCTCAAGGCAAAATACAATGGCAAGGATTACTTCTACAAGGTGCCGGTAAACAAGCGCCTCTTCGATGATAACGATGCCGCAACAACAGATTGGACCAAATACGAGCCTCTCTATCGCCTCGACCGCAACACCATTTACGACGTAACAGCCAAGGTGGACAGAGAAGGAGGCAGTGATCCAGAGCATCCGGCAGAACTGAATGTCTTACCAACAGTATTGCCTTGGGAAACCGGAGCAGAATACACTTTCAATGATGCCATCTCTATCAAGACTAACATCGAGAAGAATGGCGAGAACAGTAATGAAATAGCATTCAATAATGCTACATTCGGACCAAAGATTTCATTCACCGAGATGAATACCAATGGCAAGAGCTGGGTGCTCCAGACAGATAGTCCAGACTACGGATTCATTGATGCCGACAAGGTAAATGCTGATGGTTCTTACGATCTGGCTGACGTAATGACCGTGATTACCGGCAACGGCGCCACTACAGAGGTTAAGCCTTTCTATGTGGTTCCAAGATCGGTACTCGACTATACCCAGCGTGACAACTATACCTGCCGTGTATATATGGTAGCCTATAGTCCAAACATGAAGGTAATCATCAATGCCCCTTCTGATGGAAGCGCAGGTACAGCCACAGGAACGGGAACGAAGACCGATATGGAATTCACCCAAGTAAAGTAAACTATGAGATATAAACAACAATAAATGACAAACATCATGAAAACGTTGAATATATATAAGAATACGACACTGGCACTTATGGCTCTCACCATGGGATTATCCCTTGTGGGTTGCGCAGAAGACTCTGAGCTCATCTATCAGGGAGCTCAGCAGTTGAGCGTGAAGCCTCTCATCCTTAACAACAAGGTTTCGAGAGCAACTACCGCTTCTGAAGCAAGCCTCAACGAGGATAAGCTCTATAATTTCAACATCAAGATGTTTGGTGAATATAATGAGTGCAAGGTAGATAAGACTTTCACTGGCGGCTTGAAGAGCGGCAAGGAGGAAGTGATTGCTCAAAATAACTGGAAGGTGGAGAAAGATCTGCAGGAAGGTAATACTTACAGCGTGAAATCTGTGGCTAATGCCACAGGTTCAGGCGATGTGCAGACCGACGAGGATATCTGGAAGCCATACGATGCTACTGGCAACAGCAACAAGATGTTCCTGATGAGTAGCGAGCAGAACTACCAGGTAACCAAGGAACCTACACAGACCATTCCAGTTAATCTGGCTCGTGCTGCTGCCAAGATTGCCCTTACCATTCATGTTGACGTAGAAGGTTATACAGCTGGTCAGGCAAAATGGCAGTTGAAGAACTACAATGCCAAGACTACTATCTTCGGCAGCAATACAGAATCTGAGTTGAAGGATGGTGAAATGGTGGAAACACAGGGTGGAAGTGGCGAATATACCGTAACCACTTACAGCTATGCCACTCAGTGGAATGACGACACCAAGGCACCAGCCATCTACCTCCAGGTTCCTCTTACAGCCGATGGCAATACGGAGATGAACTATTACAAGATTCCTGTCCGTGACCCTAAGGCTACCGGTGAGGATGCCAAGAAGCTGAACCGCAACACCATCTATACCATTGATGCAAAGATCAACAACAAGGGCGGTAGCTCTGAGATTGGTTACATCACTACTGGTAAGGTTGTCTATGATGTTCTCCCTTGGTCGGATGGCGGTACTACTGATATCGATGCCAATACTTCGTATCTGATGGTGACTCCAAAGGTTGTCTATATGAAGAATGTAGATGAGGATATGAGTGTGACCTATAAGTCTTCCAGCCCAGTTAAGATCCTTAGTAAAAAGGTGTACTACATCGATAATGAAGGAAATACTGAAGAGTACTCTGAGGGATACAAGGAGACTATCAATGAAACAGTTACCTATACTACAACTGAAAAAGTTTGGGTATGGGATGGATTATTTAGCGGACATTATGAAGACAGAGAAGTAGAAAAGACAGAAAAAAAAGAAGTTCCATTCTATCCATACCCAACCAAGATGCTATTGCAGAACGAAAAGGATGGAGATAATCTCGGTGGTAAGATCGTCATTAATTCTCCTATCCCGAAGAATCGCTTCTCCAAGTATATCGTCTTGACATTAAAAAATGCTGAGGGTAAAGAAGCAACTGTAAAATACAAGCAGTCACCTCTGATTGAAACCCAAAACTTCTTCGGAGATTATTCTTCTAGAAGTGTAGCCGGATGGGCATACCGCAGACCTAATGGGGAACTTGTTAGAAATGGGCTAAAAAAATCAGATTATGAAGGTGGATATAATGCAAAGTATTATGAAAATGGTGATATAAAATACTTTTCCGACAAGACATCCAGCGGAAAGACGAATAACCGAATGTACATCATACAGGTATCCAGTACGAAAAATAGCAAATATAATATTGCGCATCCAAACACCGACAAAGCTACTGGCTATACAAACGACGAAGTCGTATCTCCTGCATTTATGATTGCTTCACAGCTAGGAGCGGTATATTCGAGCAAGTTTAATCAAGACAAAGCAAAGACGCATTGTGAAACATACCGAGAAGTAAAGAAAGAAAACGGCAAACAAGTTATATATGACGGTTGGCGTCTCCCAACAAAAACAGAGATACAATTCATTGTTGACTTTCAGCAAGAATCATTCAAAAGAAATGATAATAAGGAGATTAAGCCAATCAAGCCAGTTTTGCAAGGAGCATATTATTATACGCTTAACAATAAATCGGTAGAAACTGGTTACAGTAGTTCTGGTACTTTCGTCCGCTGCGTTCGCGACCTCACCCCAGCAGAGGTTGAAGAGTTAGATAAACAAATGAAGTAATAACATTTAAGGAAGTTACGAAATGAAAAAGATAAAGACATATATCGGAATAATGGCAGCGCTGTTAACAATGTTGACAGCCTGCTCCGACAGCATGGTGGACAATGGCGTTCCTTCCAAGAATGAGATAGGCACGTATCAAGCCCACTTCACCATCTCCGTTCCAAACTACTCGAAAGTTGAGAGCAGAGTAGCTAACTTCGCAACCGAAGGTATTGCAAGCGCTAACGATATGAAGCTGCTATGCTTTGACAAAGATGGTTATTTTCTGGGACTTGCCAGAAATCTGAATATAGAGTCTGTGGGAAGCAATGACATCAAGGCTGATGGCGGATCGGACAAGAAGAATATTTCTGCTACGATTCCTACGGGAACCGCCCGCATCCACATCATGGCAAATGCCACTGAAGGAAATACTGTAACTACTGGCAACCAGCCGATTGATTTCAGCAAGTCAGCAGAATGGATTGGAAGACATGAGAACAACCTCATGACTAGCTTTGATAACAGAAACAACAGTCAGCAGCACGACAAGATGGTGTATTGGGGTTATGTCAAGAAGAATACTCCTGAAGAAATGACAGATTTCCTCACCAAGGATGCAGTGGCAAACAATGTGATCCATCTGCTCCGCAACCGTGCCAAGATTGAAGTGAAATGGGAGGATCCAAACATCCAAAACATCAGATATGCACTGGGCAACGTGATGCAGCATGGTACGGTAGCTCCATTCAATAGAGATAAGGAAAAGCTGACTTTCCCTGAAACCAATATGCTGACAGATGCAGCTGCGTGGAAAGCAGAATGCACCTACATTACTCCATCGCTGGATCCAACAAGATGGCCTTCTGAAGGAGAGAAATTCTCTGTAGGAAATGAAGAGATGTGGCCAAACAGCAGCAACCTGCCTATGCAATATACATTTGAGCAGGAAAACTCTTTGGAAAAGCCACTCAAGGTAATCATGGAGGTGACATACAAGGACGGAGATACAAAATGGTTCCAGGTTCTGCTCCAGAACGAGGGTGTTCAGATTCCTGTCAAGAGAAACCATCTCTACCGAATCAACATCAAGAGATTGGGCAAGAATCTGGGTTACAGCTCAGCAGAACTTGCATACAATGGTACTCCTGCCAACAACCCATGGATTACGGTAGAAGACATCATCCAGGAAATTTCTGATGGTACTTATACGATGAATATCGTAGATGGTACTTACCAGATGTTGACACAGGAATCAGCCAACAGCGAGCAGACCATCGACTTTGAATATAAGGGTGAGGCTACTCAAACTGCAGCCGACTTCAATGTTTCCTGGACAGAGAACAAGAACTTCACAAAACTGGAAGGTGGAAAGCTTCCTGTACCTACAGTACAGTATAACGCAGCAACCGGTAAGGGAACCATCACATACAAGATTGGTGATATCAGTGCCGGTGAATGTAAGACTGCCACCATCAAGCTGGTAGATAAGAAGCATGGATTGACTAGAAACATCCATCTCTACAGTATCAGCAATGTGGACTTCAAGTTCCCATCTACCATCACAATGGGTAAGAAGGTAACTTCAGAAGCCAAACTGACCTTCACAATTCCAAGTTACTATCCTAAGGAGTTGTTGCCAATAGAAATTGAGATTGCATCCAACGATGTGAACCCAATAGGCAGCGATGTAAAGGTAGCTTCTACATCAGAGGTTGATGGAGGCGCAGGCTGGAACTGTTGGTTTGTCACCAAGTATGAAGATCCAAGTGTGATCGGAAATACTCAAACCATCACAATGAAGAATGTACGTGCCGTAACAGGTACTGAAGGTACGTTCTACATCAAGGCTAAGCACTACAATAGCAACAAGCCTTGGAAGGTGACAATCAACTACCAATAAAAAATTAGCAAAATACAAAAGTTAAGAATCATATATCAGTAAGAGAGGAGGGAAGGAAGTTGGGAATACTTCCTCCCCCTTGTTTTAGTTATTATAAGACATTATTATCATTTACTATTATACAAAAATTGCGAAGACTAGACTAGACTGGTCGTTGGAATTTTAGTTGCCGAGGTGACTCACCTTCTAAGATTCCACGACTTTTTTGTGCCCTGAAAATTCCCCCCCGCCAGCCGTCCCACACCCCCGCCAGCCGTCCCGACGGATTTGAAATCCGTCGTAAAAAAAGGTTCGACCTATCAAACCAGGGGATTTGTAATCCCCCTAATCCATAACATATTACAATCTCCCTGCTGCGGATTGCAAATCCGCAGAACATAAATAGGTTAGGTCATTTTTTAACGACGGATTGCAAATCCGTCGGAACGCCTAACGGAGGATAGGAAGTTTTCCACCTCGCCGGATATGTCGTTCATCCCCCCGCCAGGCGTCCCACACCACGCTAGCCGTCCCACCCCCCGTTAGGCGTCCCGACGGATTTGAAATCCGTCGTAAAAAAGGTTTGACCTATCAAACCAGGGGATTTGTAATCCCCAAATCCATAACATATTGCAGTTCGAACTTTTAGTCCCCCCATTGAATACGTGTATTTTTTTAATGACTGAATAGTTACCCAGAAAGACCGTGAGGCAGAGTAAGATAATACCTTTCAAAGCAAAAAAAACTCCCTATAAGTTCAGGCATCTATCGCCTGGCTTATGGGGAG
>NZ_QSQJ01000041.1:0-37901 GCF_003436715.1 Prevotella sp. TF12-30
AGGTTTCGTTCGTAGGCTACAAGACGATTTGCAAGCTGGTATCTATTGCCCGTATCGGAAATGTGAGGATGCAGGCGAATTCATACTTGTTGAAAGGTGTGACCGTTGAAGCCGCAAAGGTTGTAGAAAAAGTAGATAGACAAATCATCTTCCCTACAAAAGAGCAGGTGAAAACGGCTTCCAATGGTTATGATCTGTTGGACAACTTGTCTTTGCCTACCATTATCGTAAATCGAGCAGAACGCAAAGTTCAGTCATTAAAGGGCGGAGATGTGCAAATACGCATCAACGATGTCAAAGCTAGCATGCAAGATGTATTGGCTTTGCAGCCGGATGAAGTTACAAAGGTGGAATTCATCAATGTTCCAGGACTCAAATATGGAGACAGCAATCTGGATGCAGTCATCAACTACCAGGTCCGCCGACGCTATGCCGGTTATGTGGGTGGGGTTTCTACGATGCAAGGCACCAAGGCTGGTTTCAATAATAGCGACGGTTATTTCAAATACAATGTGAAGAAATCGGAATTCAGCATCAACTACAGTTTCTCCTATCGCTCGGTAGAGGAACGAAGCTATGAGAGTCTCGGTACTTATCATCTGCCCACAGGAGAAACTCTACATCGCAATTATTTAGGTTATGATTCTCCGTTCCTATACACCACCAATAATGTACAGTTGGGTTATAATCTTAGTGAGCCAGACAAATATACATTGAATGTACGGTTGAATTTCTACAATCACAACAGTCCTGTGAGAGGCATGAACCAGCTTTATCAGGAAAGCGGCAAGGCAAATCAATATCTGCAAAACAACAGAAAAATGCTGGAGCAGATTCCATCTCTGGACATTTATTATTCGCTCAACATGCCCCATGACCAGAACCTGGCTCTGAACCTGGTGGGTACTTACATCGGCACAGATTACCAGTATCGTATGAGGGAATATACGTTCAACAAATCGCCGGATGAATCTGTAAAGAACGCTCCGCTGACCGATTACAGTTATGATGCAACTGGTAGAAAGCGCTCTCTTATTGGTGAAGGAACATACAGCAAGAACTGGAAACAGATGGCTTTATCGGTAGGTGGACAATATAATATCAGCCACACAGATAACATCTATGTGGGAAGCAGTAATGCTGATACGGAATTGAAGTACAGCAATCTCTATCTTTTCACCCAGCTACAGGGACAGCAGAAGTGGTTCAGTTATCAGGTGGGAGTTGGCGCAACCAGGTCTTCCATCCATCAGGGGGAGAACGGATACAGCAAATGGCTGTTTCGACCACAGGTAACTTTACAGGCAAAGGCTAGCGACCGTCTGAGTTTTAAATGGAGCAGCAAAATCACGTCAGACATTCCAAGCCTTTCCGACTTGAGCGAGTTGCGCCAATATTCCAACAGCTTTGAGGCGCGTGACGGCAATAGCGGTCTGAAGCCATTTACCGGCTACAACAATACCTTGTCGGCTTCCTGGAACATTCCGCTGATGTCTGTGTACCTGGAGGGAAACTGGACGTATTACGACAAGCCTATAGCTACTTCTATCTTGCCCGAAAAGCGGGAGGATGGCTCTTATCTCTTTGTGAGCAAACCTAAGAATCAGAAGAGTCATAATTACAAGCACCTGCTGTTGACTCCAGAAGTTCACCTCATCAAGGATCATCTGGATTTGAACCTCATGTGCGAGTATCAGAATGTCAAGACAAAGGGTTTGGATTATTCCCACGAGTTCAATTACTTCAGTTATGGAGCAGAAATTCGGTACATGACGGGCAATTGGAACATTGGCTATGGTGCCTATAAGGTGGAAAAGAGTTTTTGGGGAGAAAAGACAAACGGCGGAGAGCCAACCTCCAATCTTGCCGTAACCTACAGTTATAAGAACTGGCAGTTTGGCGTTCTCGGATTATTCGTATTCTATCCTCATGGCTGCGTGTATAAGGATGAACTTTTCAACAAGTATGTGCAGCAGAAGAACAAGGTACGCCTTGCTGACCAGGGCAACATGCTTGTCTTTGCTGCCAGCTTCAACTTCAGCCATGGCCGCAGATACCATACAGGCAGCCGTAAGCTGAACAATAGCGATAGAGATAATGGTATCAGATAGAACGACGACTTGTAGTTATAAAAAATAATCTTTCAACACCCGAAAGTACGTATTTTTTATAAGTGATTGAGAATGAGATAAGTTTTTATCTCGTAAAAAGAAGAGGTTACGAATTAGAAATAAACAGAATGTGGCATCCTGCTGTGATTTGCATAACCATCCAAAGAACTCTTTCGGTTGCAAAGGTACGATATTTAATCGGGGATAAAGAATGTTTTAAGATTTTTTATCCTCGATTTTTTGCTTGGATAAATCTGTTTTCATTAAACCATATTCTTCTCTATTCTTTGCTATTGCCATTTCAATCCATTCAAACTTATGTGGCAAGGGTTCCTGTTTTTTGAATGGTCTATTTCGTTTGCATATTCTCATCCTGTCGTGTGTTTTGTATAAAAGTCAGCCGTCGTCGAAGAAAGACAGTCCTCGTACCTCAGACTAACTTCCTCCGACTATGGCACGGCAAGAAAAATCCTTGGCGGTATGCCTTGAAATGCTTCAAGACTATACAGCCAAGGACTTTTCTTTGTTTGCCGTGCTGACAACGGCTGACTTTTATAGCCACAACTCGCAGTTCCATTTTAACCGCACAATCCAAACGACATGAAACAGTGGCACGCCACCCTTTCATGTCTTAGTAGTACGGCATGAGGAAAAGTGCTTCTTTTTGTCGGTTGCAGGCTAACCGATCAAAAGAAACACCATTCCTTGATTTGCCGTACCATTTTGTTTGCATACTCCACCGCAAGAAAGAAGTCATTGATGTAAACCTCAACGACCACTTTTATGCTTGGCTGCACAGCCTTGGAGAAAACCCGATGCAAGAAGCATGGACAAGCCATACTCTTCTTTCATCGGAATTTCTCTGAAGACTGTGCCATTCTTGTATGCGATTTCCATTTTCCTAAAAACATTTGCAAGACAGTAATTGTATCCATTTCTCAGAAATGAGTATGCGATAATCGTGCAGTCCAAAAACTTCCGTGAAGTTTCTATTTTCATTTGCCGCTCTGATTTTCTTTCCTCCACAAGGTCTTTCCTTTTGGCATCAACCGTTATCGTGCAGGTGCAAAGGTATGGCAGCGAGCTTTGGAAATAAAAGGTCGAGCCTTCGGTTTTCGAAAAAATCTCCACACCGTTGGGTAGTATTTTTCCGAAAAAATCTGCTAAAATCTTCTGAATAGCTTAAAATGAGCGATTTATGAGTGTCTTTCCTCAATAGAGGTAATGACTTGGCAATAGTTTTAACTTCTACATTCTACATAAGTTTGCCTTGCTTGCCAAACAACTCTTTTCGGATGCAAAGTTAAACCTAAAATCTGAAAAACGACACTTTTTGCTTTGTTTTTATAGATTATTAATTTTGAGTTGGAAGTGTGCTTATTCCAAATGTAGCAACACATTGTCTATGCAGCATAGATAAATTTCATATACGGCATTAAAAGTAAGAGAAATGTTAAATGTCGTCCTCATTCCTACAATACAAAGCAAAACGTTCTCGTTTATGGATTTTTTTTCGTACTTTTGAAAGTTATAGAAAGAGAATGTAGATTAGAAAGGTAAAATATGGACAATAAAGTATTCCTTTTAGGATTATTTCTGCTTTCAGTTGCTAACGTGAAAGCTCAAACTCAGACGCAGAATGATTCGCTCACAATGGAGAACATGATGCACAACCTTCCCGAAATAATGGTCAAAGGTTCGCGCCCTATCGTCAAGGCTGAGCGAGGTATGTTATCCTATAACATGCCGTTACTCATGAAGCAACTACCTGCCGACAATGCCTATGAGGCTCTTACACGTATTCCTGGTGTTAGTGATGCTGATGGTGGCATCAAGTTTTCCGGCAACGAGGTGACGCTTATCATCAACGGACAGGCGACCACTTTAACGCAAGAACAGCTTGCAGACAGATTGAAAGCGATGCCTGCTGCACAGTTGGCTAAAGCAGAGGTGATGCTTGCTGCTCCTGCACGTTATCATGTTCGTGGCATGGCTATAAATATCGTCACGAAAGATTATGCAGGGAAAAATCAGTTGTCGGGACAGATAAATGGAGGATTACAGCAAAACAAATATTCCAGAGAGTTTGGAGATTTCTATCTTTCCATGCAGAGGGGCAAATTTGGAATGGATGCACAATATCAATTTATTGACGGCAATTCATATGGTGAATCTTCACGCATAGCCAACCATCCATTGGATAACGGGCGTATTCACTACAACGATGAAACGTGGCAGAAATCATTTGGTATTGCTCATGACTACCGACTTGGTATGAATTATGCATTTAGCAAGAACCATCGACTTGACATTGCCTATACGGGAAAATGGCAAAAGTCTTGCTCCAACAATCACACTACAGGTTCAAGTGTAAGCGGAATGCATTACGACACTCATGTGTATTTGCACAATGTTGATGTAAACTACTCACTTCCATTTGGGCTTAATATTAGTGGTTCGTACACAAATTATCGTACACCTCAACAACAAAAACTTGACGGTACGATGTATGCTAATGAAAATACGACAGAAACGGAACGCAACCTTACAAGTGGCAGTGAACAGACTATCAGCAAATGGATGTTTGCAGCCGACCAAAACCATTCTTTTACACATGGTTGGGGATTGTCGTATGGTGCAAAGGGACAATTCACAAGCAACAAGAGTTATCAGAACACCATCGACAAAGAGGGTAACATTCTGCCTAATGCAACAAGCAGTGTAGACATCAACGAACGTATTTGGAATATATACGCAGGTTTCAGCAAACAGATAAACAAGGCAATTAGTCTTGAAGTATCCACAGCAGCCGAACAATACCATTCACCGATATGGGACAAATGGCGCATATATCCGTCACTCAATGCCCTGTGGAATATCAACGAGAATCATTTACTCAACTTGTCATTCAGTTCCAATTCTGAATTTCCGAGCTATTGGTCAACAATGAGCAGTGTATTTTACTCATCGACATATACCGAGATACATGGCAATCCTGATTTGAAACCATACTCTTATTACAATGTCAACCTTATGTGGCAGATTAAAAGACGTTATACGCTGATGGCTTTTGCAAGTCTGAAACCTGATTATTCTGTGCAGTTACCGTACCAACCAACAGACCGTATGGCGGTAATATTGAAGGAAACCAACTTCAACTATGAGAATAGCTTTGGATTGCAAGCCTCTGCAATATTCAGTGCTGGCAAATGGCTCAACGGTAATGTGTTTGCTGTAGGAATCTATAAACATGCCAAAAGTGACCATTTCTTCGATTTGCCATTCAACCGCAAGAAGCTGACGGCAGCACTTGGAGGTACTGCATCTATAAAACTTTGCAGCACACAAGACTTACGCCTTATACTCAACCCTTTCTTTCAGTCAAAAGTAATACAAGGTGTTTATGATGTAAGTCCTATCTTTAGAATGAATGCCAAGTTACAATGGACTTCACATGATGGGAAATGGGGATTGCGCATAAATGGCAGCAACATCTTCAACAACAAGGCAGACACTCGTTCCGTACAAGGTAATCAAGATTACCGTATGAAAATTAACAACAATTGGGCTACTGCTACTTTTGCTGTTATTTATAAGTTCGGTGGCTATAAAGAAAAAAAAGTAAAAGCAGTTGATACATCAAGAATGGGACACTAAGCCGCATGATATGAAACAAAAACTAATTGGTAGAATTAGCATGGATAACATCCATGAGCTATGCTTTCTCACCCAAGGCGAAGAGAACAATCACCGAAAGGAAGAACTCTATCGGCTCACTTTCGATGAGGACAACCGAGTAGCATTCAATGCACTGCATGTTCTATCAAATTTCGACTTAGCCAATAATGAGTGGCTTTATTGCAAACATGACGAGCTGATTGACCGAGTGATGAAGGAAGAGCATGTTGGGAAACGCCGTCTAATGCTCAATCTTCTCTTACGCCAACCGTTTGAAGAAGAATTCCTCCGCTCGGATTTCATAGACTTCTGTGTAAGCAAGATTACCGCTTGCGCTCAACCCTATGCTATACGAGCCTATTGCATGCAGCTTGCTTATGGGCAAATGAAGTATTATCCCGAACTTCTCAGCGAGTTAAAGATGGCATTGGACATGTTGGAACAAGAGACCCTATCCCCAGGATTAGCTTCCGCAAAAAGGCAGATATTGATGAAAATAAAAAGGAAGCATTCTTTGTCTTAATGTAGCATTTCCGCAAAGAATAGTCTTGTTTCTGTATGTTTGCCATTCGATATACTGCTTACAGTTGGTACACTCACTTTCTGCGACCATCGGGAGCAAAATTTCTCCGCCATCATGGTGGAGCGAGGAGTTTTGGGGTTTCCAAAACATAACCTCGCTCCCTCCTCTAAGAACAAAAGACGAGATATTTGCCTTTCGGCTTTCCATGCCCAAGGTTGCAGACCTTAATTCTCTCAATTTACGCCAAACATCAAAGCTGCCACATTGAAAGAACAAGGTCACAGACACAAGCTACTTTGTACATGGAGTTTGCAAAGGAAAAGGTGATATTTTCTGTGTGAAACTTGCCAAGTGTTTCAGTTGTGTGTTGTTGATTTCCTTTGTGAACTATGCCGAGTGTGCTGTGTGTCTTCGGTATAGTCTGCATAAATCTAATGCCATGCTAAAACACTGCGGAGGTTCGCCCAAGTGGCTGGAGGCGCAAAGCCTCCAAGGAACGTTGCTGCAACCATTTCGGAGAATAGAGCGGTTGCCAATTAATCCACAAGCACATTTTACAGCGTACCAAGTGAGGGCATGTAAAACGTTGAATTGTTGAAGATAGGTGTTATCTTTATGAGAACCAACCACTTATACCCTCAACAAACTCTCAACAAATAGCTCTACACAACAAATTACTGGGCAAAAAAGAAAGAAAGGAATGGTGTTCATGGTTTTTTCTTTTCAACATTATCTTTCTTTTGTTGAGAGATTTGTTGAGAATATGTTGAGCCGTAAATGCCTGATGTTCAATACTTCTTTCATCATATTCAACAATTCAACAAAAATAAGGGGTGTTTTGTCCGTCATTTTTATGAACAGAACTCATCCCCCTACAAGTAAGAATGTCATGCTTATGCTTCAGTACTTATTCACGACAGTACGACAGCGCCAAGCCAACAAACAAGCAAGAGGACATTCAACTAAAGGCGGTTGTTCTTCTATTGAGTTGTAGGATAATGACACTACTTTTCTCTTTTGCCCCGTACAATCTCTTGAAGATGGTGGCACGAAACCGAGCTGCCCCGTATGAGTTTATACGGAAGCAAAGGGCAACAATCATCGGAAAGCCATACAACGTTTGCCAAATGCCATTGGAAGTTTCCTGTTTCTGTTGGACTTCCGACACCGTCAATAAACCATCCTTGTATATTGACCTTATCACAGCATGGAGTTTCATGGCGGTGACATGAAGCATATCAACCAATTCACCCTCACTCATCCACAAGTCTTGCAAGTTGGACGGAATGGATAACATTCCATTTCCGTCCACGGTGATTACAGTCCTTTTCATGCCATTCCCCCCATTGTCGGCATATGCCCCTTGATTCGACTTTCAAAAGCTGATATGTCATGCTCCAATTTAGTACTTGTCACCTTTGCGTAAATTTGTGTTGTGGCGATGTCCGTATGTCCCAGTATCTTGCTTACACTCTCTATCGGCATACCGTAGTTTAAAGCCAAAACTGCGAACGAATGCCGGCTTACATGAAATGAAATTCGCTTCTTGATGCCACACATTTTTGCAACTTTCTTTATACGCTTGTTTACCATGTCAAGTGAGCCAATATTAAACAAGTGCATATCTTTTCTCAATGGCTTGTAACGTTCAATTATCTGTATGGCTGCATCTATCAGTTTAATTTTGAATGGTACGCCTGTCTTTTGACGCTGAGAAACTATCCATGGAGACCCACTTATAATGGCAACATTGTCCTCTGTAAGATTCTTGATGTCAACGAAAGAGATACCTGTCCAACAACCAAACATAAACAAGTCTCTCGCAAAAGCAAAGTTGGGATTTTCCAACTCTATTCCTGCCAATATGTCCAATTCTTCCTCTGTCAAGAACTCACGCTCCTTGTGGTCTGGGTCAACGTGGTACATGGCAAACGGATTTCTCTGTATCTTGCCGTTGTAGTGTGCTGCCGTGACGATATGCTTCAATGGTATGGAGTATATCCAAATGGTAGATTGCGTGAGTCCAATGACATTCTTCAAATACAGACAAAAATCACGGATGAACTCCTCGGTAAGCTCATTCATGGACATATCGCTGCGCTTGTACTGAAATTTGATGAACTCGGCAACGTACTTTCTTACCGTCAGATACTTGCGGTAGGTTCGGACAGCTCGGTCTTTTCCCACGCGTTGGGCAAAGGCTGCGTTCTCCTTGTCAAAAGCTCTGAGTAATGTCTCATACTCCGTACCTATGCCTTGATATGCGTTTCTCACCATTTCAGCGGTAACGAACGCCTCACGGTCGGAAAGCCGTTGGTAATGCTTAGCGATTTGAGCCTTGATGTTATCAAGCGCAAAGTTCACCTCATTGGCTTCCTTGCTTCTGCCTTTGGCTCTGTTGCCCTTGGCATCCCATATCGCCTTGGTCACGCTCAGCTTGCAACTGAACTGTGCGATAGTTCCGTTGATTGTCACACGTCCCATGATAGGGACAATTCCGTTTCTCTCCTTGCTTCCGTTTACATAGAAGACTGTCTTGAATGTACTTCTCATAATTCCTTGCTTTTTGTTCTGTGCAAAATTAAATCATGAGAGTTGCATGGCAAATTCACAACCTGTGCAGAATTGAGAAGTAAAAACCGAAGCCGTTAAAAATGCTTATTAGAGAGTTTCTTTGAGGTAATGACTTGAAAGCGTTTCTACTTCTCAAATCCGCCATTTTCGCATTTCCTCACGAACGTCACTTAAAGCCAACAACTGCCACAACCACCTGAAACTCAAAACAAAAGCCCAAATCTGCTATTTTTTGCTTTTTTAGTCATTCTTTTTCCGAAAAACCTTGTATTTCCAGCCTCGCCGCCCTTGAAAGGCACCTGAAACGAAACGACCGATGCGACAGGAAGACGCAAAAAAAATGTCGGAAAAGGGAGCGACAAAAAGGTGAAGAAACGAGAACTTCCCTTCAGTTCCTGGAACCGCAAATAAATTTAATTCAAGGCTATATGACAACAAACATCAACATAACACAGACTTGGTGGAGATTACTCTCCGCAGTCGGCTCAACCCTCATCACTTTGGTGGCTTGGTTGGGATATATGGCTCTCTGCATGGTCGGTGAAGTCATATTGGGAATTGTGAAGTTCATCTTCGGCATCATCATTTCCATTCTTTCTATGGTGGTACTGATTGGAACATTCATTTGGTTATTAACACTTTAAAGTACAAGCGATATGAACAGAAGCATTGAAGCGATACCTACATGGTCACTCTGCTACATCATCAATGGCGATGCAAGCGGACTGACAGACGAGGAAATCAGTATGGTGGACGAAGCCATACGCAAGAACAATATTGAGATAGTAAGTCCAAGATACAACGAGGACATGTGCACAGAACCTTACTTCAGCCATTATCCGTTCTTCGGACTGCCTACAGAAGTTGAGGACTGCGACATCATCTATCACGAGTAACAACCCCTTTAACAACATCTGATATGAACACTACAGAATATTTCAAGAGAACCATACAAGCCTATTTGGAGGAGCGTGCTATGGAGGACGAACTCTTTGCAGCCAAGTATGACAACCCCGACAAGAACATAGACGATTGCGTCACCTATATCCTTAATTGGGTACAGAAGAGCGGTTGCAACGGCTTTTGCGATGACGAGATATATGGGCAAGCCATCCACTACTACGAGGAGAAGGACATCGAGGTAGGAAAACCATTGAACTGCCAAGTGTCTGTCAACCACCACATCGAACTCACAGAGGAGGAGAAGGCACAGGCAAGACAGGAAGCCATCCGCCAGTATCAGCAAGAGCAGATGAACAAGATGCGTAACAGAGATACCGCCAAGCGCACCTCACAGAGAACGGAAACAGAAGTACACCAACCATCATTATTCGACACGTTATGAAACCAAGAACGAAATATCAGAAGCAAGTCGTAACCTCAAACAAGGGGTTACGACCTATCAAGGGAGCACAAATGCAATGGGCTTTCCGTGAGTGTCTTGACCACTATGCCTTTCAGTTGAAGCACGGACAGACCACCTGCATGGACTGCGGACACACTTGGACTACGGACGAGGATGCGGACAAATGTGTCTGCCCGAAGTGTAAGGCAAAGTTGGAAGTGCAGCGCACCAAGCGACAGAAGGCAATGTCTTCTACCTATTTCAGTGTACTCTCCGAGCGCAAGGGACTACAACTTATGCGAGCATTTCAGATGAAAGCCTATTACCGCAAGGGACAAAAGGCAGACATTTATTGTTGGGAGGTGGCACGCTATTGGATGAACGAAAAAGGCAAGGTGGAGGTTATGGCACGCAAGCGCACAATGGGTATCTATATGGACACGTTCTGCTACGACTCCGACATTGAACTGCGCAGGGACAACACCACCTATCAGCATATTGCTTCATTTCCGGTATGCCCCGATATGAAAGTCATTCCTCAGATATGGCGCAACGGCTTTGACGGAGCGTTTCACGGCATCGAACCGCTTACATTATTCAAGGCGATGCTGACAGACCACCGCATCGAAACGATGATGAAACAATGTCGTTACGGACACGTCCGCCACTTCATAGACCACCCACGGCACTTGGAAACTTGTTGGAATGCCTACAAGATAGCCAACCGCAACCATTACCTTATTACAGACATCGGCAAATGGGCGGACTACATCTGTATGTTGGTAGAAATGGGCAAAGACATCAGAAGTCCACATTACATTTGCCCCGACAACCTTGAAGCCGAGCACGACAGAATATCCGAGAAAATCAGAGCCAAGAAAGAAAAGGAGCGCACCGAGGAGGAGATACGCAAGGCATTGAAGAACGAGGACAAATTCAAGGAAATGAAGAGCCGTTTCTTCGGTTTGATGTTCACGGACGGCAATATCGTGGTGAGAATGCTTGAAAGCGTCAGGGAGCACGTTCTTGAGGGCAAGGCGATGCATCATTGCGTAGGCAGCGGTACAAACTATTCACTCAATCCCGACTGCATCATCTTCTCTGCAAGAATAGCCGAACAAAGGGTTGAGACCGTGGAGTTTTCTCTCGAACAGATGAAAGTCGTACAATGCCACGGACTACAGAACAAGGACACCGAGCACCATGCCGACATCATCAACTTGGTGAACAGCAATGCAAGACTTATAGAGCAACGAATGGTTGCAACGACATGAAATCCATATCGGCGGAGCGATGAAAATTCGTTCCGCCACTTTCTTCATGAGCCGAGGAGCGGAAAGAAAGTGGCAAAGAACCGTTTTTTCCTTATCTGCGATGCTTGCAAAGAACAAAGGACAGCCCCCAATCAAAAGGACTGTCCTATTTTTATAAAACCTTATACTATGGAGTAAACAAGAGCAGATACTCCATTTTTCTTCTTCGCTCGATGGAAGGCACTATCTTTCCGTTCCACCTTTTGAAGTCCACATAATCACGATAGATGTTTCTGTTGCCACTTCGCATCTTGGCATACATCCGGCTTTTCATCACCTTTCCACACCCCACATTGTAGGCAAGTGTAGCCAAGAGCAGCGAGTCACGACCGAAGCCACGGAACATGGCGCACAGCTTTCTGAGGTCAGAGCGCAGCAAGGCATCGGCTTGCCGTTCCGTCATTCTTGGAGAAAACTTCTCGCCAGGCAACAGCTTGTGCCCATATCCGACATAAGGATGGTGCTTCGGTCCGTGCAGACCCTCGTACTTCTTGATGCAGGCGACAGCCAACTCAAAACGTGACACATGACAAACTCGCTTTATCGCCCCTTGCGTCTGGGCAGACAAGCTGCCCGACACAAGAAGCAAGGCTAACAATATCATCAACCTCATACGCTACCGAGTTTGTTGGCACTTATCGCAAACTCTTCCTCCTCATCAGTATCGTTGAAACTGAACTCCATTTCGTATGACTTGCCGAAGTTGTCCTCTACCACCACTGTCAGCGTCTGTGTCTCCGTGCTTGCCGAGGTATAGTAAAGACGGAACTTCTCGTTCTCCAACAGATAGCGGTCGTTTGGTTGGAACACCGTTCCGTTCTCCATTCTCAGCGAACCTTTTCCGTCATGCTGAAAATAGCGGATGGTATAGATGGTGCCGTCAAACTTTCCCTCCGCCTTCAACTCGCAGCGGATTTCAACGGTCTGTCCACGCACAAGGTCCTTTGGCACAGGCATCGTCTCCACCTTGAACGGATACGACTGCTGAATGTCCAGCTCATCGCTGCACGATGAAAGGATTACCGACACGGCACACACGAAAAGGAATGCCAACACGCTCACTGATTTCTTGATTTTATTGTTCTTCTTCATTGTCTTGATGTTTTTGAATGATTGTTACTTTCTTGTCTTATGGCTCATCAGGTACTCGTTCAAGTCCTTGTAACCTGTGTATAGATGCGAATGGTCAATGACCTTATCGCCATATCGCTTTTGCAGTTCGACACAGGCATTCTCGCCTGCCTCGTCATTGTCCAAGTGACAGTACACTTGTGCATAGCCATCTAAAAGATGATGCACCTTTTGCATATTAGCCACCGAGTTGAGGATAATATGATCCTCACCACGACCAATACCGAGAATTACGGCAGAGAGGAAATCCATAAAACCCTCGTACAGATGGCAGACGTTGCAGTTCCTGCCAATGAGAGTGATGTCCTTTGGCGACACGCAACCTTTGAAGAAGCGGTTGCGTATCTCGTAGCCATCGCTGTTGTTCTTGAAACCGACAGCAAAGAACTGTTTGCCATTGTATCGGTATTCCACCTGACAGCAGAAACGGCTCGCCACGTCAGCCGATATGCCACGCTCACGCAAGTACTGTCTGAGAGCAGGATGACTCAAAGGCTTTTCCACAATATCACTAAAGTGATTGCCTTTTGCCTTCACAGCCTTTTCCGCTATCCTTTGATAATGCGGAAACGATGTCGGGAAACTGCCACCAAGCGTTTCAGATATGAACTTGGCTTGCGCCACAAACTCATTGCTGTTGATGAGCTCCCCTGCGAGGTTGAAGATGTCACCACCTCTGGCGATGCCATAGTCATACCAGACATTCTTGTCCGTTGATACCCGAAACGAAGGATTGCGGTCGTTGCGGTATGGCGCATGATACCAAAGTCCCGAAGCCTTGTACTTGACAGGCTCAATGCCGAGAACATAGAGAAAGTCCACAATAGGCACTTGTTTGATTTCATTGATGTCCATAGGCTCACTGTTTTAGTTGATGATGAACTTCATGCCGATGCCAAACTGCGTGTGGAAATGTCCCGTGCTGTTGCCCCAAACAAGCCTTTCCTTAACGGAAGCGGTCAAAGCTATTGCATCCGACAGGTATATTTCCGTTTCCAATGCCACGGCACCGCCATAGATAAACGCTCCCTTGTTCTGCAAGGTCGCTCCGTCTGACATGGTTCTCTTGCCCCAGTTTACGGACTCATAGCCAGCCAGTGCCGTACCTCCGATATAGAACAGCACCGTCTTGCTGTTGTCGGAAAGGAAGTTGTAGGAATAACCGAACTCGCCCGTCATTTGTGCTATTGGAACGGAAGTTTCACGGTAAGGCTGATGTACTTGCAGATATTCCGCCCCATACGTCCACTTGTCACCACCCTTGGTATAGCTCGAAAGTCCGAGACCTGCATAATAGCCAGCCTTGCAGGACTTCTTGCCGTTATATACACCGTCAGCAATGCCGACCTTCACCTCGATGCCTTTCATCTGAGGAAGGCATCGTTGGGCGAATGCCTGCCCTGCGGTGAGGGCAAGCATCGCCATGATTGCAATGTTTCTTCTTTTCATCCGTTACTTCACGCTAAGTTCGTTGATTGTCAAAGCTCGCACCAAGTCGCTGTTCTCCACGACAAACGACTGATGGCGACCGCCTTCCTTCTCATTCATCTCCACGACAAGTTCCTTGTCGTCTGGAATGGTAAATTTCGGCAAACAGAACACCGTCTGCTCCGTTTTCTTGCCAGCCACACGCACCACATAGTTGTAGGCACGGACAGGAAGAAGCACCTGCTCCTGAATGGCGGTTCGCTTCGCCACCTTCTTGTCCACCACCTTGAACGTGATATAGTCCACGTCAAACGGCACGTTGCTCTGGTTCTTGATTTCTGTGTGGAAATACAGCAAGTCGCTGTGTACATAGATGCCCTTCAAAAGGTACTGGATTCCGAAACGCTTGCTGCCGATGTGCTTCACCTTGCGTTTGTTCTCCTTGTGGATGGACTTCATGATGAGGTGTACCAGCATGGGACTTTCCTTGCCCAACTCCTTGAGATAAATCTCCTGCGCATTGTTCGGGCGGTTCACCGCCTCACCGTCATGGATGAAGTCAGCCATCTCGATATTGAGCATGAGCGGTTCCTTGGCATACTTCACATTGAATGTGTAGAATGAGCCATCCTCCGTGATGACGCTCATATTGGTCTCCTTTTTGAAGTTCTTCACGGCTGCTTTTACACGGATAACATTCTCCGCACCGTCCGCCTTGCCAGCTATCAAATCCTCTGAACCCAAGTCAACGTACTTGACAGAGGCAGGAAAGAGAATATGAACCGTCTTGTCATAAGTCACTTCCAAACCATGAGGTGGAATCATGCGGTCGAAGGTCAGCTTCTTGGTCAAGCCGTGATAGAGGTTGCTGTTCTCTTCCTTCTGCGGATACACCTCCTTGGTCAAGGTCAGTCTCTCTTCCTGGTCGGAAGAAACATTGCTTACTTGCTCAGTCTTTACAGACTTCTGCGCTTTTTTCTTGCCTGTCTTCTGCGCTGATGCAGTGCAGGCTACGCCCAGCATAATGGCGAACATGATTGTTGTCTTCTTCATTTTGGTTTGCTTTTAATTAAACTTTTGGATTAAGTGGTATAAATGTTGTTGCCTTTCGGCTAATCTTCCTCTTGGTAGAGCATGACCCTGTAGCCAGCCTTCAGGTGTATCTTGACGGTACGCATCTTCTTGGAGATATACTGCGACACGCCTTGTATGACACCTTTTCCCAAGTCGGAGGCAAGTTGGGCACCGGCATTGGAGGAAATGTTGATGCTGCTGTTCAGCGAGCTTCCCATGTTGGCACCGACTTCCTTGGCTGCGTCAACCTCCATCGACTTCGGGATGAAGATGCCCTCCTGACCGTCATTGTCATAGACGGCAAGCTCAATCGGGATAATCATGCCGTTGTGCTCAATGGACTTCAAGGCTATGGAAAGCCTTTCGCCTTGCAATCGTGCCACTCCGAGAATGACAGAATTTCGTGGTATCTCCCTATTGCCGACACGCATAGATTCCAACAATCTCAACCTTACTGCCTGTCCGTCCGTTATGGTCTGGTTGCCGTGGATGCAGGCAGAAATCGTGTTTTTGTCGGAAACACCACCTCTTCCGATGGCGGTATTGAACCTTGCCGAAGCCTTTTCCGAGTAAGAGGCGACAAACTCCCCGTTACTCATGGGGCGGTTCAAGGACGAGACTACACGCCTTTGAACTTGCCTTACAGGTGTAATCTTGGCTTTCTTGCCCTTGGTGACAGCTTCCTTGTTTTCCTCTGTTGCAGTTTCTGCTGATGAAGGACTTGCTGCATTGGCATTTCCACCAGGCATGTACTTTGCCGCAAGTTGATAGGACTTCTCCATAAGGGCAACTTGCTCGTCCATATTGGAACGCTTGCTTTCCTGTTGCATCATGCTTGCCTCCAGCTCATCAAGACGTTTCCTCAACTCAGCATCTTCGCTGCTTTCCCCTTGCTGTGGCTGTTCATAGAAACCGCCCAAGGTCGTGTTCAAGGTTCGGTATGCCTCGGCAGACGAGCGGATGGCATCCGTCTCCTGTCTTTCCGCTTTTGTAGGCTGTCCACCAGACTGCATCAAGTCAAAATCCTTGTCCTGCCCCGATGCCGTGGAGTCCATGCCTGGCATGTACTCACCAAGAGTGTTCATAGCTCTGCTTTTTTCCTTCTGCTTATTGGCAAAATCCTCCTTGGAGTATGCCTTGCGCTTGTCCGCCTCCACATCTGTCTTCTCCGCATCGGGCATTTCCATGTTGAATCCCTTGCTGCCTTTCTCACCCTCTGATGCAGACGGCTTGAAGATGAGCCATAACACCAATGCGCAGACGAGACACATGCATGGTATGGCAATCATCTTGTTACGCTTGATACGCTGTTCCTCTGTCAAAGGCTTCTTTTCCTTTGGAGCCTTATCCGGCTCCATCTTGTCATTCTTCTCTTTCTCCATGTATCAATTCATTCAGGTTGGTCACTTGCTGCCCCTTGTCGGTGGGCAACTTTACACTCTCAATATGCTCAACCTCTATATTTGAGGTCTTGCCGTTTCCGAAGTTGATGATGGCTGAACCTATCATGTAAAGGCTACAGAGGGCAAACAAGCCGAACATGACGAGCACGACTTTCAGTCTCACCCTTGGCGGAAGGGAATCCAGCCTGTCACGCAGTCTTCCCTTCATACCATTCACCTTTTCTTGGATTGTCTTAATCGGATTTTCCATTCTTGCTATTTTTATCGTTCTACTGTACTGATGTCCCTGTTCTCCACAATGGTGAAACCTTCAATGGTAAAACCATTCGGGTTGTCGTCGGAGCGTGTGGCATTCACTAACCTACATACGGTGACAAGACTTCTTTCCGTCACATTGCTCTCTCGGAGTATCACCTGCCGTGCGTAGGTCTTGGCTTGATAAGGGTAGTTATCAAAGTTACAGACCACGCTGTCAACTTGCAGCGACTGGTTGATGTTTCCTGCAATGAGTCGGTTATAAAAACCTTTCTCCGCAAAGTCCTGGTAATAGTTGTATGCGCTCTTGTCTGCCAGCAGCAAGGCTCGTTTCACGTTGTGCTCAATGGCACTCTTTTCGGGAGAGAGCGTGAAGAACAGCTCATGAAAGCGTCTCACGTGTTCCCTTGCCTCGGCAGGTCTGTTCTGTGAGAGGTCTTGCGAGAGAGCGAGCATCAGTGACTTGCCTCCATCAAGGACGTATATCTTCTCGCGTTGCTTCTCCGCAAATCGGAATGCGAACACCACCGAACATATTGCAACAACAGCGCAACCGATGACGAGGACGATGCAGAACAGGCGTATCTGTCTGAACGAGGTCTCGATATTCTTCAATGACTTGAATTCCATTTTTCTTTTCGTTGTATTGTTCATGAATGACTATATTTTCTTAAATCCGCTCTTGATGAGCCTTCCGGCACGTCCTGCCACATTTCCAGCCGTTGCTCCTGCGATGCTTCCGCCCAGTGAGCCTGCCGTGTTCACGTTCCGGTTGTAGTTGCCGATGCCGCCACCTGCCTGTATGATCCATCCCGCCACGGTCGGTATGGTGAAGTAACCTATGATTCCGATGATGAGGAAAACGATGTAAACACCGTTGCTTGCCTCAATGGAAAAGTTCGGGTCGTTCTGCAATGCCTCGATGTCGTTTTGCAGCATCAGCACCTGTATCTTGGCAAGGATGGTACTGAACAAGTCCGAAACGGGTAGCCAGAGATAAATCTGTATGTACCTGCAGAACCATTGCGTCAGCGTGGACTGGAATCCGTCCCATACCGATATGGCGAAACAAAGCGGTCCGAGGATGGACAGGACGATGAGGAAGAATGTCCTCAGCACGTCTATGACCAGTGCAGCGGCTTGAAATAGCAGCTCCAGCAGTTCACGGAAGAAATCACGGATGCTCTTTTTCATGCTGTACATGCCACGCTCCACATACATTCCTGCCATTGTCACCACGTCGCCGGGTGACCAGCCGAGTTCGTCAAGCTGCTTGTCAAACTCCTCGTTGCTCACAAGGTATGCGGTTTCCGGATTGCGTTTCATCGCCTCATACTCCAGTTTGTCTTTCTGCGCCCGGTATTCATTCATGTCGAAGGTCTGTGTCTCCAGCATGGAATGTGTACCTTGCACGATGGGACTCATCACGCTGTTGAGCGTACCGAGCACGATGGTCGGGAAGAACATGATGGCAAGTCCGATGGCAAACGGACGGAGCAGCGGAAATACGTCTATCGGCTCTGCCCTTGACAGTGACTGCCAAACCCTCAGGGCGACATAGAACAGCGCCCCAAGTCCTGCAAGTCCCTTGGCAATGTCCGTCATGTCGGAACACAGCGGCATCATCTCGTCATACAGGGAACGCAGTATCTGGTGAAGATTCTCGAAATCCATAGGCTACCAGTATTTCTCGTTTGACTTGCCGTAGAGTCCCATGATGCGGTCGAGGTCGTTTTTCTTCTTGGCACGCAGATAACTTACGGAAATGTTCTTGTTGGTATAATAGCTTACGAGATTGCGATAACGCTTCATCTTCGAGTAGCAGCGTTCCACCACGTCCATTCGCTCCTTGTCCGTCATTGAAAGGGTCGTGATGTTCACCACGTTCTTCAACTCCGTCAGCACATCGTTGCTTTCCTCCAGCAGTTTGGTGTAGCCGAAGCCGATGGCGGAGAGTTCCTCCACGGAGAAATTGTCATCGTGCATCATCTTCTGGTAGTTGTTGATGTAGATGTCCGTGATGTCACCCACCATGAGGATGGTCTGCTGCACCTTGCGTGCGTCCTTGACGAGGTTGTTCACCGACTTCAGTGCATCGTAGTACTTCTTGCCCTGCTCGTAAATCTTCACGGTCTCCTTGAAGTTGTTGATCATGTTCTGAGCCGTCGAAGACGTGTGGACGATGTTGTTGGACGAGTTGATGATACTCTGCGCAATGTTGGTAGGATCTATGACAGACCACTGTGCGCTTGCCTTTCCCGCCATCAGCAGGAACAGGCAGATTGTCATGATTACTTTTGTTCTCATTTTACTTTTGGATTAAGTGGATAATGAATTTACTTGTTCTCTTGTTTGTCCTCTGCAAGCTGCCGGATGGCGGCTTCCATGTCGCCACCGAGTTTCTCCGCCAATGCCCTTACCTCCAGTTTCTCACTTTCCTCAGTCGTATAGGCGAGATATTCCTGCGTAGACACCTCTGTGGCATATACTGCCGACTGTGTTCCTCCGAGTCCTATCCATACTTCCTTGTAGAGACGTGACGGGTCGTTGGACTGGTTGATGGAGAGAATCTGCGACTTCTCCTTTTCCGTCAATCCGAGCAATGACTGTATCTGCTCGAACTTGTTCATGAACTTCCTCTGGTCAAGGAGTATCTTGCAGTCTGAGTTGTTGATGATGCTGTCCTTCACGATAGCGGAGGATATGATGTCCTCGACTTCCTGCGTCACGACAACCGCCTCACCGAAGAACTTTCTGACCGTCTTATAGAGATACTTGATATAGGACGCCATGTTTGCCGAAGCTATCGCTTTCCATGCCTCCTCTATCACTATCATCTTGCGGATGCCTTTCAGGCGGCGCATCTTGTTGATGAACAGCTCCATGATGATGATAGTCGTGACCGGGAACAGGATTGGATGGTCCTTGATGGAATCAATCTCGAAAACGATGAACCGCTTGTGCAGCAGGTCAAGCTCCTTGTCTGAGTTCAGCAGATAGTCATATTCGCCACCTTTGTAGTAAGGTTCCAGCACGTTGAGGAATCCGTCTATATCAAAATCTTTCTCACGGACTTTCTTTTCTTCCAGCACCTTGCGGTATTCGGTTCCCACAAACTCATAGAAGGTATTGAAGCATGGAACTATGTCGTTTTTCTCTTTCAGTTTACCGATGTAGAGCGACACGGCATTTGACAAGGCAACCTCTTCCGCTCGTGTGGCAGGCTCGTTGTCCTTCTTCCAAAGCGTCAGGAGCAATGTCTTGATGCTCTCTCGCTTCTCGATGTCAAAGACCTTATCCTCGGTGAAAAAGGGATTGAATGAGATGGGACTCTCATCCGTATAGGTATAGTAGATACCGTCCTTTCCGCCTGTCTTTCTGTTGATCATCTCGCAGAGTCCCTGGTAGGAGTTTCCCGTATCGACCAAGACCACATGCGTGCCTTGCTCGTAATACTGTCTGACGAGGTGGTTCATGAAGAACGACTTTCCACTTCCCGATGGTCCGAGCACGAACTTGTTGCGGTTGGTTGTCACGCCTTTTCTCATCGGCAGGTCAGAGATGTCTATGTGCAGCGGCTTGCCACTGATGCGGTCTGCCATCTTGATTCCGAACGGTGAGGGAGAATCCATATAGTTGGTTTCCTCCGTGAAGAGGCACACCGACTGCTCAATGAAGGTATGGAAACTCTCCTCTGACGGAAAATCACCCTCGTTGCCGGGGATCGCTGCCCAGAATAATGTCGGACAATCCACCGTATTGTGGCGTGGCACACATTCCATGCTTGCCAACTGACTGCCCACATCATTGCGAAGATGCTTCAACTCCTCCATATCCTCGCCCCATGCCAGGACATTGAAATGGGCACGGACAGACTGCAAGCCCTGTGAGTGAGCCTCGTTCAAATACTCGTCAATCCATTCCTTGTTGATGGCGTTCTGTCGGCTGTACCTTGACAGCGAGTGCATGTTACGTGCGGTCTTCTCGAACTTCTGCAAGGTCTCGTCACTGTTGTCGATGAAGACATACTGGTTATAGATATGGTTGCAGGACAACAGCAAGCCAACTGGAGCGGCAAAGGACAGACGGCAATCACTTCGGTCGGTGGACAGTCGCTCAAAGCGGTTGTCCGTAGATACTTCAGTTGGCAGGTCTTCCGTTTGCGACAAGGTATGAAGGCATAGGTGTTTGTTTCCGATACGCATACCACTTGCAGACAATTCCATATCCTCCAAACATTGCACGTTCTCCGTGGAGAGCGAGAGGTACTTGCCTACAAGTCCCGTTGTTCGTTCCGTGCCTGTGATTTCCTCATCCGTCAGTCTGCGTAAGGAGATATAGCCGGAGTCGTTGATGATTCTTGCGAACTGCTCCACGGCATCAAGGAATCTTGCGACCGTTTCCTTGTCCTTGATTTCCTTGGGAATGATATGCCCACGGCACAAGGTGGAGAAATTACTCTGCTGTGCCATGCGCTCCTTGGAGGTCTTGGTAAGGAACAGGTAACACTGGTGATGCAGGTAAGGACGCTCATTGAAGTGTCGCTCATAGCTTCTTGACAGAAAGCTCATGTCGCTATTCTGCATGTCTGGAGCATAGCTCTCTTTCACGAACCAGTCCTGCTTGTGTACGATGCTGTAGTCGGGCAGCACCTTGATAGCCTTGCACCATGCGGCATGTACCGACTCATACTCCTGCGATGTTACCGTGAAGATTTCGGGGAGCGTTACCTCGTAGGTGACCGTGATGTCGCCCTCCTTGGAGATAATGCAGCCTTGCTCCACGGCAAGCAACGGGAACTTGCTCTCAAGTGTGCTTGATTTTCTGATATTTCTCATTCTTCTTTCTTTTTATGTTTGAACATTCGGTTTGTTTTCCTTCGGTTGAGGATATAGCGTGGATGGCTCTTGGCGGCAAGGAGCTTCATCAGTCCATACTCACCGTACTTGTTGTTCAGATGGAATGTTCCCCATACAAGCAATGATCCGAGCGTGAGACCCAAGCCGATGCAGACCAGTTGGTCCGCACCTGCCATATAGAGGACGACCACAAGGAAGAAGACGGCAAGCAGTCCACCTGCGAAGATGAAGAGGTACTGTGCCTTCAGTCCCTTGAACTCAACCGAATGACCGATGCCCTTATTGATTGGGTAGTCAGCCATAAGTCTTATACCTTATTATATTATAGGAAGAATGAGCGGAGGATGGTTGCACTCACGATGAGGAAGATGCAGGCTCCGAACCAGCTTGCGGCAGTCTTGCTCGTGTCGGGGTCGCCAGACGAGAACTTGCCATACACCTTGATGCCTCCGATGAGACCCACCACGGCACCGATGGCGTAGATGAGCTTCGTGCCTGGATCAAAGTAGGAGGTCACCATACTTGTTGCCTCGTTTATACCTGCAAGTCCGTTGCCTTGCGCGAATGTTTGTGATACGGCTGCGACAATCATCGCAGCAAGAAGAATGATTCTGTTTTTCTTGTTCATAAATCGTTTTTTTCTGTGCCTTGGGGATTGGATGATCCCGGCTGGCGGTTGATACTTTTGTTTACTCATGCGGCATGATGCCGACTTGTGGATTCAGTGGCGAGCTGAGATTTTAGCCGTAGTCTTTCTTTTTCATTGCAGTCGTACATTAAAATTATAGTTAGAGGCCATATGCCTTTATACTTTTCTCAAATGCAGTTTTAATTTCTGCATCATATACGTTGAAGTGCTCGTTGATTATGTTATCAATGTAACTTGACATGGAAACCTGTCCCTTGCCAACGACATTCACAAGCTTCATAATGCGCTCATGGGTCTCTTCTCTGATATAGATTTGTTTTCTTGGTCTTACAGTAAAGTCTGCATCTACCATGAACTTATCTACATACTGCTCGCTACGGTTTTTCTCCGTTCTATCAATTGGTTCAAACTGTCCCATCTCGAAATTCCCAAATGTTACATCCCCCTCCAAATCATTCTCTTTGTATGAAGAACTGTTTGGAAATGCCTCATCAAGACAAGCGTCAATCTGCTTATGAATTTTCTTCTTGCACTCATCATGATTTCTCATGTAAATCTCATACAACTCCTTGTCATCTATCGAAGGAATTTGTCTTTTAACACTGTTTCTTTTTTTCATCGTAATTCTTACGTTTTAATTGTTATACAAAATCTCTAATATTGAAATCCTTGAAGTCTTCAGGAACAACAAGTTTCTTCTTTTCGATAGCCTTTGTTACTTTTTCCGACATTGGCTTAACGGAGGAAATGTTCGACATGTGCAATTCCATCAACGCGTTCATTCTGCGTTTGATAATCTGGGAACGCTCCGCTATCATGTTGAAAAGCTCGTTGCCTTCCATTTCAGAAAACACCTTGCCAGCATGAGCACATTCTTTGTTTGTGGCATTCTGCTTGCTTGCCGTTTCAACAGCCTTGTCTATCTCCTCGAAGCTATTGCCACTTGCTTGTTCAACAACTGCTTCTTCTTCCGATTCATCATACTTCACGCCAACATCCTCAATGCGTGTATTTGTGAAAACTTCATCCAACTTATCATCAGGGATGCGAGCGGACTTCCTCGGAGAACTGTCTTCCTCGAATGTAACCTCACTTTCCTTTATCACTTCACCCTCGTCCTCCTGCTTAGTTTGCACAGTTTCCGTTGGGACTTTTTTCGGTGAGACGGTATAAATGTGTCTGACGATGAAGTCATCCGCAGGAATAGGTGGGTTCTCCTTAGGTTCAACCTTGACCTTTTCTATTCCCAACTTGTTTCTAAGCCAGATGTCGGCATCAAACACCAAAACTGCTATGCTCCATACAAAATACAGGAGCACAATTATCACTAACATTATTCCCATATTACCACATGATTATGTCCTTGTTATTCTTCTTATACACTTCTTTGATAACTTCCCCATACTTTTGAAAATGTTCTGTCAGCACATGGTCTATATAACCCGACAAGGACATGTCCTCACGGTTAATGACAGACACGAGGCGCATGATGGTTTCATGATACTCCTTTCGGATGTATGTCATCTTGCCAGAACGAGCAGGATTCTCAGACCTGCGGATGTACCTTTCTTGGTATTCATCCATGAGATATGAAGTACCCTTGGAAGGTATCGCTTCTTTCGGTTTGCTGACTTCGTTCTTTGGAGCCTCCTTTTGTATAGGTTCTTCCGTTGACGCCCTGCTTGGTGGCATGTGTGGTCGGAATGAGTTTCTGAACTCTTCCGAGTCGATGTTTACTTTCAGATTCTTTGCCATACACATTACTTCTTGATGATTGATAGAATTTCGTCAGCAAGTTTCTCTATGTTGCTGCCCTTTATCAACTGCTTGTCGGGAGGAAGGATTGTGGAGCGGAATACCGCTTTGTTGCCATCCTCAGCACATTCCTTTCTGAATCGCTTGCTGTCGGGAATGAATGTATCCAAAACCGACAAGCCCAATCCGTCCATCACACGACCAGCTTTCTCATAGAGGTCTGTCTTCTCTCTTGCATCAACCATATTCCAAAGCATATTCAACTCTTTGATATTGGTCTTTCCGACACTGACGAACATATCATTCAACTGGCTGGCGAACATGATGGAACTTCTCAATACCACGTTGTCTGCCGTAATTGGGCAAAAGATGTAGTCCATTGTAGCAACGGTATCTATCACGCCGAGATTGTCAATCGTTCCTGCGAGGTCGAAGAAGATGAAGTCTGGCGGAGTATCCATATCCAAGAAAGGCTTAACAGTTTCCACTGCCTCTTCTGGACGACTCTCCACGATTGGATAGGCAGGTTTGCCAGTTCGTTTCATCATCTCATGTGTCTGTCTCAACAGATACTCGTTGCTCTCGATACTCTGCATGTCACGTTCTCTCATGTCTTTGATGCTGAACTGTGGAAAGTCGCAGTCAACCACCACGACATCGTAGCCTCTGACATAATAAAGGTAACTTGCCATCAACACCGTTAGTGTTGTCTTGCCAGCCCCTCCCTTTTGGGTGGAGAAGGCGATGAATGTTGGTTCTTTCTTCATGTTTGTCTTTTTATGAGTTATACATCTTGTTTATTGTTATAATATACTGTATTCTTGTTGGTGATACAGACAATATGTTACGATGCAGGTCTGTATTCCATATAACATACAGGCATCCTTGACAATCATTCTGTATTCGTATCAGACAAGCAGTTTTAATGTCTGTCTAATTTCATACTGTAATGTTTTATGGTACACCTATATGTCATTCCTTTTCCGTGCAGCCATATCATTCTGTTTGCATGTCAAACGTTTTATCATCTTACATATAATACGTTTTATATGACTGCATTGGAGCACTTGGACATACCGTATATTTTGCATCATTCAAGACACGTATGTCTGTCATTCACGCTGCAAAGTAACAATGAAAATTCCGAAAAACAATGGTTTTCAAATCCTGTGGCAGCATGTTGCCGATAGTTGCAGTGGTTGTCTGGGGTGCATCTGTTCCAAGGGCGCTTTTTTAGCCGTAATTTTGCACCCGAAAGGCAAAGCGATGGATAGCGCATCCATATCGTTCCGAGAAGAACAAGGCTTGATGCTCCGCAAAGGACTGGATTTCCCGAACAGCTTCCATTCGGGATGGGGACAGCTTCTTACGAAGACTAACTTCAATCCACCCTAAGCGGATTTTTATGTCCTCAAAGACATAGCAAGGTATGTTTTGAGTTACTCAAAACCTTTGGAGTTACTCTCCAAAGACCTTGCCCTGCCGGGTTGGTAGCCTCTCCGAAGTCGGGCTCCCCATGTTCCAATCTGACGATAGTTTGTGCAATTCCATTATTGCCGCATGTACCACTTAATCCATTTTAATATGAACACAGAAAGAAAACGAGGGGGACGAATCCCCAAGCTGAACCCGAAGTCGCACCATGTGATGCTTCGGTTCGACGATGACGAGTGGATGAAATTCCTCGTCATGTATGAGCAGACTGATATGAAAGCAAAGGCTGTCTTTGCCAAGGCACGCATCTTCGGCGAGCCGTTCAAGGTGCTGCGCGAGGACAAGACATTGGTGGAATACTACACCAAGCTTTCTTCTTTTCACTCGCAGTACCGAATGATTGGCAACAACTACAACCAGGTTGTCAAGGAACTCCGTTGTCATTTCTCAGAAAAAAAGGCGATGGCTTTGCTCTATAAGCTGGAGAACTGCACCAGGGAACTGGTCTCTCTTACCCGTGAGATTGTTGAATTAACCCGTAAGTTTGAGGAAAGATGGTCGCAAAGATAAGTTTCGGAAGTTCATTGTATGGCGCACTGGCATACAATGGTGAGAAGATTAACAAGGAAGAGGGAAAGCTCTTGGCAACGAACAAGATCTTCGATGATTGTTCGGGAAAGACGAGCATCGCCAATGCCTTGCGTGATTTCCAACGATACCTTTCTCCGCACATCAGAACGGAAAAGCCTGTCGTGCATATCTCCCTGAATCCGCATCCTGATGATGTGCTGACGGATATGGAGATGGAGAACATCGCACGGGAATACTTGGAGCGCATGGGATATGGCAACCAGCCATACATGGTTTACAAGCATGAGGATATCGACCGTCATCACATGCACATCGTGACCATCCGAGTGGATGAAAACGGCAAGTGTTTGGATAGCCGATACAACTACCATAGGAGCAAGGCTATCACCCGTGACTTGGAGGAGAAGTACAATCTCCACAAGGCAGACCGCAAGCAACGTCAGGCAGACAATCCACTCCGTAAGGTGGATATAAGCCAAGGCAATGTGAAGAAGCAGGTTGCCAACACCGTAAAATCTCTCTGCGCTACCTACAGGTTCCAATCATTGGGCGAATACCGTGCACTTCTTTCCTTATATAATATATCCTTGGAGGAGGTCAGAGGCGAAGTTGGCGGTCGTGAGTATCATGGCTTCGTCTATTCTGCCACTGACGGACTGGGCAACAAAGTTGGAAATCCTTTCAAGGCTTCCAAGATTGACAAATCTGTCGGTGTGGAGGCAATAGAAAAACGGTTCGCTTATTCTACCAAGAAGTTCAAGGAGGAAAAGAAACTCTCCGAGATGACCCGTCATAGCGTGGAAGCAGTCTTGAAGCAGACTTACCATAAGGATAAGTTCGTTGAGTTGCTGAAAGCAAAGGGTATTGATGTCGTTTTCCGCCATACAGCTGACGGCCGTATCTACGGAGCAACATTCATTGACCACCGCACCCAAAGCGTGTTCAATGGTTCAAGGCTTGGAACGGATCTTTCTGCCAATGCTCTACAGGAGCACTTCACCTTGCCTTACGAGAACGAACAGCCGATACCGCTTGCCATTCCAAAGGAAGATGGTGCAATCTCAGAACAAGAGCGTCACGATTCTGGCTTGTTCGATGAATACGGCAGCGGTCTTGGACTCATGTCTGGAGGAGGTCCTTCAAATGAAGCACAGGAAGCTGCATTTGACAGGGAGTTGCGTAGAAAGAAGAAGAAACGAAAAGGGCGAAGTCTTTAATCGTGTTATCAAGGTTGACTTTCTTATGCAATGGAGAAAGTCAGCCTTCAATCAAAAACAATTTGTATAACTTCAAAATAAAAAACAATGGCACAAGAAGACGATTTAAGAGCATTGGGGAAAATTATGGATTTTCTCCGTGCTGTGAGTATCATACTCGCAATTATGAATGTGTATTGGTATTGCTACGAGGCAATGCACATATGGGGAGTGACAATCGGGGTTGTTGACAGAATCCTTATCAACTTCAACCGTACAGGTGGCTTGTTTCATTCTATCCTCTACACCAAGCTGTTCTCGCTTTTACTCCTGGCGCTCTCATGTCTGGGAACCAAGGGCGTGAAAGCAGAAAAGATGAGTTGGAACAGGATTTGGACGGTTCTTGTCGTTGGCTCCTGTCTGTTCTTCCTCAACTGGTGGATATTATTGTTGCCTATATCTAATTTGGGCAATGCCACGCTGTACATATTTACAATGACAGCGGGTTATATCTGCCTGTTGATGGGAGGACTCTGGATGAGCAGACTCTTGAAACACAACCTCATGGAGGATGTGTTCAATAATGAGAACGAGAGTTTCATGCAGGAGACCAAACTCATGGAGAACGAGTATTCCGTCAATCTGCCAACACGATTCTATTACAAGAAGAAATGGCAGAGAGGATGGATCAATGTAGTCAATCCATTCCGTGCCACCATCGTGTTAGGTACACCGGGTAGTGGTAAGTCCTTTGCTGTAGTGAACAACTACATCAAACAGCAGATAGAGAAGGGGTATTCAATGTATATCTATGGTGCGCCAGTCAAGGTAATGTTTTAATCGTCCCTTTGGCAAGGATTAGGCAAGTGTTCTTTGAAAACGACCTATCATCACCGACTTATCTGTCCAACGAAAGACGGCAGGGAGTGTAGCACGTCGGTTACATCTATAAGTCAGTTAGTTACCAAACTGAGACTGAATAGGGATGATAAGACAAGTATGAGGGTAAAGCCCGAATTGGTTGAATGATAATCTAAGCGGTTCATATAGGAAACTGTGACGTAAGGTAACTATGGAAACTACTGTTGTATAGATAGTTTCTAATCGTCATACTGTATCACTCTCCTTGCAGTCGTAGAGTAAGGAAAGCAAGAACTTGATACAGCGCAACTGTAATATACAGCAAAAGGTGGAAGTCATACCCGACAACTTGTCACGCCAACAGTTAAAACACTATAAACTGGGATTGCCTAAACTGTCAGTAAACTTTGACAGCAAGGCAACGGAGTCTCCGTAGTAGTCCGAGCGAGGGAAAGCCTCGTACATGGCGAAGGGAGACAGTTGAGATTTTAATACAATTAATGAGTTAAAGTGTGAGACTTTATGAGAAATTCAACAAACGTATTAAACAGTCTATGCAAACATAGCAAGGACTTGAATTACAAGTACGAGCGTCTGTACCGCATCCTCTACAACAAGGACATGTATGCAGTTGCCTACCAGCGCATAGCACCCAAACAAGGAAATATGACAGCTGGTACAGATGGAAAGACCATTGATGGGATGAGCCTTGAGCGCATTGACAAGTTGATTGCATCATTGAAAGATGAAAGCTATCAGCCTAAGCCATCAAGAAGAACGTATATTCCCAAGAAAAACGGGAAGATGCGTCCGCTTGGCATACCTGCAATAGAAGACAAACTGTTGCAGGAAGTTGTAAGAATGGTTTTAGAGGCAATCTATGAGGAGCAGTTTTCTACTTGCTCACATGGCTTTAGACCTCAAAGGAGCTGCCACACTGCTCTTGAACAGATTACAAAAGCCTTTTGTGGTACCAAATGGTATATTGAGGGTGACATCAAAGGATTTTTTGACAACATCAACCATGATGTTATGATAAAAATTCTTGAAAAGCGCATTAAAGATAGCCGCTTCATCCGACTTATCCGCAAATTCCTAAATGCAGGATATATTGAAAATTGGCAATATTTCAAATCCTATGGCGGTACGCCACAAGGTGGAATTATTAGCCCTATCCTCGCTAACATATATCTCGACCAACTTGATAAATACATGGAGGAATACATTGTGAGATTTGACAAAGGGAAACGGAAAGAGGTCAACAAACAGTACAGACACTACCAACGTAAGAAAGGACGTGCAAAAAATGCTCTTAAAAAAGCTCAAACAGCAGAGGAACGAGACAAGGCTCTTCGCCTTGTTAAAGCGTATGACGGTCTTATGCTAAAGACTTCAAGTAGAAATGACATGGATGAAAATTACAAAAGACTGAAATACGTCAGATATGCAGATGATTTTCTATGTGGCGTAATAGGCAGCAAGGAGGATGCAACCAATATAAAGGCAGACATCAAGATATTTCTTGAAACCAAGCTGAAGTTGGAATTGTCCGAAGAAAAGACCCTAATCACCCATTCGGAAACACCTGCTAAATTCCTTGGGTTTGAAATCCGAAATCGGAAATGCTCGGCAACAAAGAGAGACTCTCTTGGTCGAAAGAAAAGGTCACTAAGTAAAACTATTGAAATTAAAATTCCATTAGACACGGTCAAGAAAAAACTGCTTGCGTATGATGTTGTGGAAATTAAAAAGCACAATGGTAAAGAAATATGGAAGCCAAAAGCAAGACCAGAACTAAATTTCAATGATGACCTTGAAATTCTCCAAAGATATAATTCTGAAATAAGAGGATTTTACAATTATTTCGGGATTGCTGTCAACTGTGCCAAGCAAATGAATAACTTTGGTCACATTATGGAATATAGCATGTATAAAACTTTCGCTGCCAAATATCGTAGCAAGGTAACAAAGGTATGCCGCAAATACAAAAAAAACGGCATTTTCACCATAAGTTACCAAAACAAGAAAGGAAAAACAATCGAAGCTAAATTCTACAATGGCGGTTTTAAGAGATTGAAACCATCTGAGGATAGTGAAATTTCAACGATGCCAAACTTCATAATCCATTCAAGTACTACAAGTCTTATAGACAGACTGAAAGCACAAAATTGCGAATTATGTGGGGCTACCGACAGACTTGAAATGCATCATGTGAGAAAACTCAAAGGTCTTAAAGGAAAAGAGCCTTGGAAGCAATTCATGATTGCAAGAAAAAGAAAAACGATAGCATTGTGCAGTAGTTGTCATAAGAAAGTCCATTATGGTACAATATAGACTGAATATCGAAACGGAGAGCCGGATACGCTGGAAGGTGTACGTCCGGTTCGGAGGCGAGCATTTGGAAATCGCTCATGTTCACATGATACGACGCCGGGTGCTTAGCCTACATTTCAAGTTTCCCGACCTTTCGACGATTGCCTACAACCACATGATGAACCATCAGAATGGATATAAGGTCAAGCCCCAGTTCTATGTCATCAACTTTGATGATCCTCGCAGAAGTCATCGCTGCAATCCCATTCACCCGGATTTCATGAGTGACATTTCCGATGCTTATGAGAGTGCATACACCATCATGCTCAACCTCAACAAGACGTGGGTCCAGAAGCAGGGCGACTTTTTCGTGGAGAGTCCGATTATCCTCTTTGCAGCCATCATTTGGTACCTAAGAATCTACAAGAACGGGAAGTATTGTACCTTTCCCCATGCCATCGAATTGCTTAACCGCAGATACGAGGATGTCTTTCCGATACTGACGAGCTATCCCGAACTGGAGAACTACCTATCTCCGTTCATGGATGCCTGGCAAGGTGGGGCGATGGAGCAGTTGGCGGGTCAGATTGCAAGCGCAAAGATTCCACTTTCAAGAATGATCTCACCACAACTCTACTGGGTGATGTCCGCAAGCGAGTTTACACTCGACATCAACAATCCCGAAGAACCGAAGATTCTATGTGTCGGCAACAATCCCGACCGTCAGAACATTTATGGTGCGGCACTTGGTTTGTACAACAGCCGCATCGTGAAACTCATCAACAAGAAGGGACAACTCAAATCATCCGTTATCATTGACGAGTTGCCGACCATCTATTTCAAGGGATTGGATAACCTGATTGCTACGGCACGAAGCAACAAGGTGGCGGTGTGTTTAGGCTTCCAAGACTTCTCGCAGTTGGTTCGCGATTATGGAGACAAGGAGGCAAAGGTGGTTATCAATACGGTAGGTAACATCTTCAGCGGTCAGGTCGTTGGCGAGACCGCCAAGACTTTATCCGAGCGTTTTGGCAAGGTGCTCCAAAAGCGCCAGTCCATTTCCATCAATCGTCAGGATGTCTCTACATCTATCAATACCCAGATGGACAGTCTCATTCCGCCGAGCAAGATTAGCGGACTCACCCAAGGTATGTTTGTCGGCTCTGTTTCCGACAACTTCACCGAGCGCATAGAGCAGAAGATCTTCCATGCCGAGATTGTTGTTGACACCGACAAGGTAAAGCGAGAGGAAAGCCATTATCAGCCTATCCCCATCATCAACGACTTCAAGGATGCCGATGGCAACGACTGTATGAAGCAAGCTATTCTGGACAATTACAACCAAATCAAGGAGGATGTCAAGCTGATTGTCAAGGACGAGCTGGAGCGCATCGCTGGTGACGAGAGCTTAAAGCATCTCATACAGAAATAAACAATAAGGCGAGTAACTTTTAGGAATTGTCCTTTCAGTTACTCGCCCCTGCATACATATATGGGATTTATCGTTTTTTATCGTCTCATTCTTTCCAATTCATCATCCTTTCGCATTTTGTCGTTCAACTTCTCCTGCATTCTGTCAAGGAAGTAAGTACGGCTATGGTTCTTGCGTCTTCTGATGTCGGTATAGAAACGATAGCAGTCCTTGGCTTTGATGCCAAAGAACTGGTACATGGCTTGCGCCAAGTCCTTGAATTTCACATCGCCATCGTTCACGCTTCCCATTACGCAGATGCCATATACCATTTCTACAAGGTCAACGGCATTGCCAGTCCATTTTACTAATGGCTTTGATTCTGATGATACTGGCGGAGAGGCTTCTGAAGTGGATGTGGTCACATGAAGATGATATGTTGCTGCCACATGCTCTTGCATTCTGCGGACAAATGCAATTGCTTTGCGCACATACAAGCCTACGGTTCCCAAACAATCCTTTATATGGGGCATTGACAGATGAAAGTCAAGCTCGGTCTCTGCGTATGACAGTGCAAAGACCGCTTGCTTCACGTTGGTGCTGCATAAATCAACCACAACCTTGATAAACTCACGATATGAGTTCTCCAAAGCGTTACCACCTTTGTTCTTATGACCTGCATTCAGCAAGTTGAAAAAATCAGTCTCTATCAATATGTTGTATTCCATGTTGCTGTCTCTTTTATGGGTTTGTACTAATTTGATGTTTCTGTGCGCACATCATTTATTAGTCCAATACCTATGCCATTCCAAGACAGACTAAACAATAGGATGATGATATTTCCTGATAATCAGCAACTTTTTCAAGAGAATAAGATTTTCACGAGGAAATTGCAAGAAGAAATAGTGTAAGGAAAACCGGACACTCGTCCAATCTTCCTTACACGGTTCTTATACCGTTACAACTTGTTAGTAGGAATACCATACTCTTTCATACGGGTATAGAATGTAGTATGGCTCATTTCCAACATTTTTGCTGCATCACGCTTGATGCCATTGCATTGCTTCAAAGCCCACAAGATACGCTCTCGATTGATCTTGCGTTCTTGTTCATCAAAGTCCAAAGCCTCTTCTGTCAATGCCGATTGTGACAACTGCAAGTCCTCGACATCTATTATCTCATTCTCGCATAACAGCATAGCTCGCATGATACATGATTTCAACTCACGCACATTGCCTGGCCATGTATGGCTTACAAGTGCCCTTTGCGCTTCCTTACTGATACATTTTATTTCTTTGTCCGTATGCCTATCATATAGTTTCAGGAAGAAGTTAGCTAATGGCATAATATCTTCCTTGCAATCCCGCAACCGTGGAATCTCAATAACCGCTTCGTGAAGTCGATAATACAGATCGCTTCTGAATCGTCCTTCCCGAACTGCCTCTTGCAGATTCTCGTTGGTAGCGGCAATAATGCGCACATCAGCCACTTTGTCTTTTGTAGCTCCCAATGGTCGGTAGCTCTTGGATTGCAACACACGCAGCAGCATCGCCTGTACGTCTTTCGGCAGGTTGCCTATCTCGTCCAAGAACAGCGTACCTCCAGAAGCCAATTCAAAGTAACCTTTTCTTGCTGCGTCTGCACTTGTGAATGCCCCTTTCTCATGTCCGAAGAGAGCGGAAACGGCAAGTTCCGCAGAAAGCGTACCGCAATCTACTACCTCAAAAGGCTTGTCGGCTCTTTTGCTTTGCAGATGTATCTTTTCCGCTATATGTTCTTTGCCAGTACCATTGTCGCCCAATATCATAACAGCCATGTCGCTTTTGGCAAACAATTCTGCCATTTTGTATATACGGCGAAACTTCTCACTTTTGCGGTAAACAATCTTGTTATTCAACTCGACGAGTCGTTTCTGCTTGTCTATGATTTCTTCCAAACGTTCATAAACTACATCAAGCAACAATTTCTTCGGTATATAGTCTTCCGCTCCCAATTTCATAGTCCTCACGGCACTCATGCTTTCATCGTAAGATGTCATGATGATAAATGGATTCTTGTAGCCGTTACTACGCATCCATTCCAACAGGTCGATACCGTTATCATTCCCCAAGCGCATATCCGAAATGACAACATCCCATTCAGAGGATTCCTTCACAGCTTTCAGACCATCTCTGTAATTGTAGCATAAGATTGTTTTCCATCCCTTCGCTTCCAACTTCTTGCCCAACATATTACAAAATGTCGGGCTGTCTTCAATGATTATTACTTTCTTCATGCTGTTACCTCCTCAATTTTCTTTTGTGCGGCTTTGATGATTGCCTCACCATGTGCGAAAACATCCTCAACCGCTTGGTTGATAACGTCGTCTGATGATGTAGAATCTTCTATCAGGTCAAAAAGATAGTTCAAAGACTCGTCAGATTGTACCATCATCCACGAGCTTCTTGCGTGGTGAATGGCATCGGACATTTTCTTGCGGTTCTCCTCTTGGGCTGCATTACGGATACTGCCCAATGTGTCAGTCATTTCCTTTACGAAATTCTCCAAAGTTTCTTTTTCATTGCCGTAGGTCAGCAACATAGAAAAGTCTATTTGTTTTTCTGCTATCTTACCATTCACACACTTTCTGGCAGTGTTTATCAAATCCTTGTCAGACATCGGCTTGAACAGACAAGCGACAAATCCTGCGCCAAGCAGTTCTTGCTCACTCACATTTGGTGCTGCTGTCATAACGACAACAGGAATGGTCTTGGAGTTACGCACGTTCACCATACGCATCATTTCCAGAATCTCGATACCATTCACTTCAGCCATCTTCAAATCCGTTATCAGCAGATCATAAGATTTTTTGCGCATCATATCCAATAAATCCGTGGCATTATTACAAGTGTCACATACAATGCCGTTTGATGCAAAAGCCTCACGGATGGTACTCAGTTGCACATGGCTATCATCAATGGCAATGACAGTAAACGAATCTTGTCGTTTCGTTCTATACTGGATTGGTTCCACATTCTGCTTTTCGGCTGCAGCCATAGGAAGACTAATGGTAAAGATACTTCCCAGCCCTTGGTGACTGGACACATCGATTTTTCCTTTCATCAGTGAAACGAGGTTCTTGACAATGGAAAGTCCCAAGCCAAATCCCGGTTGGGTGACCGCATTTCCCAATCTTGCAAATTCCTTGAAGATTTGTTTTTGTTGCTTGTCATCCAATCCTGTTCCTGTATCCTTAACCTTTAGCATGAATACACCATTCTTATAGGTTGTGGACAATACTATCTCACCCTTTCCCGTATATTTGATGGCATTGGAAAGTAGATTGCGTCCTATTGTAAGCACCTTTTCCTTGTCTCCATTGACAACACCATCTGCCTTATTGCTGACGCTCAATTCCAGTTGTTTCTTCGCAGCAAAGGGCTCATACTCCATTTTTAATTGCTCGGCAATGTCCATCATGCGGAAAGGGCGTTCCTTGACGGTCGCCTTTCCATTCGCTAATTTGGAGTAAACCAGGAAACTGTCAATCATAGAAGTCAAGCCTTTCGATGTGTCAACAATCAAGTCGGCATACCGTTTGCTTTCATCCGTAGCATCTTCAAGTCCGCTAATCTTGCGAGCATAATCCTTGATGGCAGACAAGGGACTGCGCATCTCATGCGTTACAGTCAGCATCACCTTTCTTGTTTCTTCCTTGCTCTTACGTGTCTTGAATGCGAATCGCCATACCAATAGGAATAATACGAAAAATACCAATATCAACAATCCTATCATCCCTATATAATAATAGGTATAATTGCCTTCCAAGTCTGCGATTTGTCGCTCACGAACTTTGATGCCTTTATCCACATTCTCATCAGCTATGCTGATTACTCTTTGCAACTGCTTATTGATACTTTCATTTCTGTTTCCAAGACTATCCAATATCTCCACTACCTTACGGCTTTGCTGGTGATGTTTAGCAACAACCGTTTGGTTTAGGTTGGTGAGCATCTTTTCAGTTTGGGTTAAACGGTTGCCTGTTGTTACTGCATTTTCTTTCTTGCCGAACAATCTGCTGAAGAAACCGCGCTTCTTTGGCTTTGCCTGCTGTGGCATAGCTGAAAGTCTTTTGCTTTCAGTCTTATTCTGCTCTACAATTCTTGGAACTTCTGCGGTCAGCTTTTCTTGAGTGGCATTCAGATCCTGCATGGCATCCTTTATATCCAAAAGGAGCTGTTCCTTTTCTGCAAGAAGATGGCAGATTGTATCAGAATCTTCTTGCAGACAAATATCTGCGATGCCTTGAAGCATACTGTTCACTTCCAATCGAAGCGAATGATACTCATTTACATCTGTTGAGTCCCAATCCGCAACCATTTCACCAAGCAGTGACAATTCCGTTATGTGCAAGTTTAAGTCATGCACATTCTTTCGCCACTGATGCAGTTCTGCATTTCTACACTCAATCTCCTTTCTGTCGCGCCATTCAAATAGGCCGATAACAATGGTACATCCTACGATGACGATGGCAGTCATGATGCCTAAAGCCATCCATCTACAGATATGCCCGGTCTGTTCTTTGCGTTCCATGTTGTTTACTTTTTACGTTTCTATTACTTCATTATTGCTTTGCAATAACATTTTAATCGGCAAAGATAATGGCAGGAAGTATCAAAGACGAATATTTATATATATTATAACAACTTTTATGTAATTTCTTGGTAAAAACAGCATATCGTCAAGATAAGAGCCATTATTGAATAATAACCATTGGCAAGAAAGCCAAAAGCTGATAAAGTGTAGATTGTGAGACTTAATCGAAAAAGGATGGCAAGAGTTTCAATCCTACCATCCTTCTGAATCTTATTGAAAAGTCTTTTGCGTTGTCAGCTTTATCAATGAGTAAATGAGAGAGTCGTTTACCTAACTCTTACACCTTTACCATTCAGAACTTCACCTCTAATATCATCAGTTTTACATAAATACAAGTCGTAGCCAATGGCTGTAATATCGCAATATCTTGGAGGAGTAATGACTTTTCCACTTAGTGACATCAATCCATACCAACCAAGTTCTGCTTCATATTTTTTGCAATTTGCAGTCTTTTGATAAGGTGTTGGTTCTGCTTCTGCCGTTTCACCTGTTAAATTACCCTCATTATGCAATTATCTCAAAAAATGAGAGAAATAGCGAGTACTTATGGCTGAGAAACGTGAAGATTAACACCGAGAAGGACATCTTTGATTCTCGAAATGTAAATATTCATAACTTTCAATGTGTTTCCTACAAAATCGCCTTTGGCTCATGCGCATAACAGGTGAGTATGAAATATGCAGGCTATATATCTACTCAATCCTTGAATTACCATTCTATTAAGGTTGCTCTACCGCTTAGAGGAGGCTCACCGTATAATCCTCTTTGGTTATTCAATTGTGTTTGCAACTGTAATCTTTCTGCCTCTGTAAGTTTTTGACCATTTGGATAATATGTATCATCTAATTCGATATAATTATCTGTCCTTGCGATGTAAGGCAAATAACGCTCATTTAAAAAATAGATATCATTATAAGAAAGAGAGTAGGTTTTGGCAATAGAGTAATTGCCTGTTTTCATAATGGTGTTTCCAGAGCCGTTTGAATAATCTGTAGATGCAGCCAATGTTATCGAAAAATAGTCAAAACTTCCCTGCATAGTGTAATTTTTAGTAATTTTCGTAAAGGCAGATTTACAGTTGCTTTTTACATTATTAAGATTGATTGTTACATAATCATCTCGATCCTTGCGCTGTTGTTCATTGAACATTCCGGCAGCATTGCAAAAAGCATGGAGGAAGAATCGTCGAATCTCATCATCTGATTCAGACTTCAATGCGGCGGGAACATTAATGAACTGTCCTCCTTGTATAAGGCCGTAACTACCACTACCTTCAACAGCAGATTCATTCATGTGCACTGTAATGTTGGGTAGTTTTATATCAATAGTTCGTTAAAATTTGAGATAATGGCTAAGCAGCTT